>CAXTJC010000144.1:0-7217 GCA_964244225.1 uncultured Acidobacteriaceae bacterium | reverse complement strand
GCACATCCTTCTCGCCAAACTCTACAAGAAGCCCATCATTCCGGCGCACGCGGATCGCTACCGCCGTTACGTCTCGTCTGAGGCCGTCTCCCGCCAGGCCGAACATATCCGCCAGACGCGTGGCCGCAAGCGCATCCTCTCCGCGCAGGGCCACCGCTGGGACCTCGACGAGGTCTTTGAAGCTCTCAACCGCCGCTTCTTCCACGGACTGCTCGGCCGTCCGACCCTCACCTGGTCGGCCCATCACGCCCGCAGAATGCTCGGCCACTACGACGCCGCCCACAACACCATCGTGGTCAGCCGCGTCTTCGATCATGCGGATACACCGCGCTGTGCGATCGAGTATCTGCTCTACCACGAGATGCTGCACCTCAAGCACCCCGTCCGCGTCCGCGCCGGCCGCCGCTGCGTCCACTCCCGCGAGTTCCAGGCCGAAGAGCGCCTCTTCCCGGAACTGGAACAGGCGAAGGCCTACCTCAAGCAGCTTTAGCCCCGACTCTTAGCCGCTCCCCTTTGTTGTCATCCTGCAGGGATCTGCTGCTGTCTTCCTTCGATCACCATAGCGCTCATCGTTCGCCGTCAGCGACTCGAGCATAAGCCGCCTTCTGCGCCCGTTGCAGGTTCCTGCTCCTCGCCCACAACAGCAGCCCCCCCCCCGCCGCCACGCTGCCCAGCGCCGCCACCTGCGCATTGCTCATGCCCCAGTAAATCCGCGGATTGATCCGGACAAACTCCACCAGAAATCGCGCCGTACCCATCAGCACTAGGTAGACACCGGTCAGCCAGCCGATCGGCCTGGCGCGCCTGCCCAGCTGCCACAGCAGCCAGAAGATCACGAGCGCCATCGCCAGCTCGTAGACAGGCGTGGGCTGCACCAGCGCCTCCGGAGGATTCGGCGGCACTAGCGCCGTCGGCCTCATGTGCACGCCCCACGGCAGCGTCGTGTTGATGCCGTAGTCCCCATCGCCCGATGTCAGGCATCCGATCCGTCCCACGCCATAGCCCAGCGCCGCCGCGGGCGCGGCCAGGTCGAGCATCCGCAGCGACCCCACGCGCTCGCCAAAACTCCCTTCAACGCTCCCCTTGAAGCGCGCTGCACGTCCCTGCAACAGGAGTGTCGCGATCCCGGCCAGCAGCCCGCCATACCACGCAAACCCCGCCTGAAACCAGTGCAGAAAGCCAAGGGCGATCTCCACTGGGTGTCCCCAGCCCGGTAGCGCAATCTGTCGCATGGACGCACGCAGCTCCGGGACATCCTCCAGCTCATGCCACAGCTTCGCGCCGATCACGCCGGCGATCACCACATACGCCACAATCCCCAGCGCATCCGCATCCACACCGTTGCGCATAAAGTTTCTGTGCAGAGCGACGGTCGCAACCGCTGCCGCCAGCCAGAGCAGAAGACCAAAGGTGCCCAGGTGCAACGGCCCCACGTTCAGGAACGGATACATACGCCTCACTTCCACTCCAAAGTATAGCGACCGTAGCCATCCGCCCTGATGTCGCCCTTTGATTGCTCTTCGATGATCCTTTGATCGGGACATCGATCCGCGATACCCTCGCGGTATGCCGCTCAGCACGCTTGGTCACGCGCCCGCCCCGCAACGCAGCTTCCCTCCATCCTCCGGCATGGAGGTTTTGCTCTCGCGGCAGCAGATCGCCGACCGCGTCGCGGAGCTTGGCGCACAGATCACGCTGGACTACACCGGCAAGTCCGTGGTGCTCATCGGCGTGCTCAAGGGAGCGGCCATCTTCCTCGCCGATCTGGCCCGCGCCATAAAGGTCGATGCAACGTTTGACTTCGTCGCCGTCAGCTCCTACGGCCGCGCGCGCGTCTCCTCTGGTGCAGTCAAGCTCATCAAGGACATCGACAACCCGATCGAGGGCAAGCACGTCATCCTCGTCGAAGACATCCTCGATACTGGCCTGACTCTGAGCTACCTGCGCGGCCTCATGCTCCAGCACAAGCCTGCATCCCTCAAGATTGCTACCTGCCTCGACAAGCCGGACCGTCGCCTGGTCCCCATGGACGCCGACTACATTGCCTTCAAGATTCCCAATCACTTCGTCATCGGCTACGGCATGGACTACGCCGAGAACTATCGCAACATCGAAGACATCCGGCTCTTTCCGGAAGAGGCCATCGGCCACTAAGCCGAGCGGAAACATCTGGCGTACCGCGCCTCTGAATCACGTCTTATACTCACAGCATGCTGCTCCGCGCTGACACTCACGAAATTGACTGGTCTGACTGCCCGCTTGTTGAGCGTGTTCCGGGCAAAGTAAGCGGTGTGCCTATTCTCAGGCACACCAGGGTACAGGCTGATTCAATTGTGGAGAATTACCACAGCGGCTCGCCGGTGGAGGAGATTGCAGACAACTTCGACATTCCGGAAGACACGATTAGAGCAGTGCTAACGTACGCTGCAGCACACACCTATCCGCAGCCGTGAAGGTTCTGCTGGACCACAACGTTCCGAAGCGCCTTCGCCAGTTCCTATTCGGACATGACGTACGTCTCGCGCGTGAGATGGGCTGGGCCGAGTTGAGCAATGGCGATCTGTTAGCATCCGCTGAAAAGCAGGGCTTTGACGTCATGGTCACAGCAGATAAAAACCTCTCATACCAGCAGAATCTTCAAAGCCGAAACCTGGCTCTTATTGTTCTAAGCACAAGTGATTGGCAGGTCCTTAGGAATGATCCCGGTCCTGTCGTGGCGGCAGTTGATTCCGCCACACCGAGCAGCTTCTGCATGGTGACACTCAACGACTCTTAGTTTTGCCTCTTTCGTGATGGCGCAGCCCGCAACTTTACCACTCTCAGTCCCACTCCGCTAAGCCGCTGATTCCGCAAGAATCATTTGTGACACACCCATCACCTCGGCCAGCAGCTCATAGCTCCGCAGCCGAGCCGCATGATCCCACACGATCGTGTTAACGACCACCTCCTCAATCTGCAGCGTCCGTGTCATCCGTTCGAGCTCTTCGCGCACCCTCTCCGGCGTGCCGACCACATACCTCGGCCACTCGCCCTCTTCGCTCGCATCCGCCGGAAAGCCACGCAGCTCGTCGAGTGCCGTTTCGGGGGACGCCACCGGCCGCCTGTCGCCCTGCCGAATCCTGCGCTGCAGCAGCCGCACACTCGCCGACAGATACTCCGCCTCCTCCTGTGTCGGCGCGACAATCACACCCATCGCAATCGTCGCCTCCGGCTCGGCCCGATGCGAGGACGGCACAAACGCTCGGCGATACTGCTCGATCGCCGCCCGCGTCGGCATCGGGCTGAAGAAGTGCGCAAACGCATACGGCAGCCCAAACTCAGCCGCGGCGCTCGCGCTCCACATGCTTGATCCCAGCAGCCACACATCCGGCGACCCCGAAGACTCCGGCATCACGCGCAGTTTGGCAAACGGATGCTGCGGCGGGAAATCCTGGTCGAAAAACGCCAGCAGCTCACTCAACTGATCGGCAAAGTCATCCGTCGGCTGCACCCGGCGCTCGCGCCGCAGCGCCAGGCTCTCGATCGGCCCGCCACCCGGAGCCCGCCCGACACCGAGATCGACCCGCCCCGGGTACATCGCCTCCAGCGTCTGAAACTGCTCCGCCACCTTGAACGCGGAGTAGTGCGGCAGCATGATGCCGCCCGATCCCAGCCGGATCCGCTTCGTCTCCGCCCCGATGCGCGCTAGCACGATCTCGGGCGCCGTACACGCCAGCGTCTGCATCGCATGGTGCTCGCTCATCCAGAAGCGCGTATAACCCAGCGCATCGCCCACCCGCGCCAGCTCTACCGACCGCGCCAGCGCCTCGCCCGGCGAGCTGCCCTCCGCCACCGGGGATTGATCCAGAATCGAAAGTCGAACGCCCACACAGCACCTCACACCATCGCAGTCACAGATTGGATGTCTCGCCACAAAGAAGGAATCGAGTTCCGCCATATTCGCCTTCCCTTTGCCCCGGCTGTAGACTTCTGGAGGGAGAAGTTGCATCGTACACAACGAATGATGACAGTGCAGCAGAAGCTCGAGATCCTCGCCGACGCGGCCAAGTACGACGCCTCCTGCGCCTCATCGGGGGCCAAGCGCGCGGGCAACGGAGAAGGCATTGGCCACTCCGATGGCGAGGGCATCTGCCACTCCTACACCCCCGACGGCCGCTGCATCTCCCTGCTCAAGATCCTGCTCACCAACGTCTGCACCTACGACTGCGTCTTTTGCGTCAACCGCGTCTCGTCCGACATCCGCCGCGCCCGCTTCACCCCGGAAGAGGTCGTCACTCTCACCCTCGACTTCTACAAGCGCAACTACATCGAAGGCCTCTTCCTCTCCTCCGGCATCATCCAGTCGCCCGACTACACCATGGAGCAGCTCATCCAGGTCGCCAAAACGCTGCGGCTCGTGCATAAGTTCGGCGGCTACATCCACCTCAAGACCATCCCCGGCTGCGACGCCTCCCTCGTCCGCCAGGCCGGTCTCTTCGCCGACCGTCTCTCGGCCAATATCGAGCTGCCAACCCAGCAGGATCTCGTCCAGCTCGCGCCCGAAAAGAAGTCCGCGGTCATCGAGTCCACCATGGACCAGATCAAGCTGCAAAAGGATGAGGCCGACGAAGATCGCAGCCGCTCGTCGCTCGCCCCCAAATTCGCAGCCGCCGGTCAGTCCACCCAGATGGTCGTCGGTGCCACGCCCGCCACCGATCGCCAGATCCTGTCGACCGCCACCCACCTCTACGGCTCCTACAAGCTGCGGCGCATCTACTACACCGGCTTCAGTCCCTACCCGGAGGCCGACACCCGCCTCCCCCTCAAAGCCGCGCCGCTCATCCGCGAGCATCGCCTCTACCAGTCCGACTGGCTTATGCGCTTCTACGGCTTCGCGGCCAGCGAGCTCACCTCACCCGAGCAGCCCTCGCTCTCGCTCACCGAAGATCCCAAAACTACCTGGGCCAAAGCACATCCCGAGTTCTTCCCCGTTGATGTCAACACCGCCCCGCGCGAGGCGCTTCTGCGCATCCCCGGCATCGGCTACAAGAACGTCGAGCGCATCCTGCGCATCCGCGCCTATCACCAGCTCGATCTGGCCGACCTCCGTAAGCTGCACGTCCGTGTCAAAAGCTCGCTCGCGTACATGACGACCGCCGACCACACTCCCGCGACCCTCACCCTAGCCCCGGATAGCGACGATCCCGCCGCCGCCGCCCAGATGGATCTCTTAGCGCCGCTTAGCGCCCTCACCGGTGCGCTCTGATGAAGCACATCCTCGTCCAGCCCAGCTTCAACGACTGGCGCAGCCACGCCCGCCAGCTGCTCCAGCAAGGCTTCACACCGGAAGAGGTCGACCTCGAAGACGCATCCGTCGAATCGACTCTCCCGCTCACACTCGACCGCGCGCCCGACACCCCGCAGGGAACTCCCTTTCTCGTCCCCCACACCTCAAAGGCCTTCCTCGACCGCGCTGAAGTCATCGCCACCCATCGCAGCCCCGCGCGCTGGAACCTGCTCTACCGCGTGCTCCACCGCCTGCAGACCAATCGCGATCTGCTGAAGATCGAGATCGACATTGACATCGCCCAGATGCGGCAGATGGAGCATCAGGTCCGCCGAGACCTGCATAAGATGCACGCCTTCGTCCGCTTCCGCAAGCTCCACGCCGACGTTATGGACGAGGCCAATCCCTTCGTCCAGCCTCCTATAGAACACGCGAGCGCAGCCGCCACCGAAGCCCGCACCAGCCAGGAGCACTTTGTCGCCTGGTATCAGCCGGACCACCGCATCCTCCAGCTCGCCGCGCCCTTCTTCGCCGAGCGCTTCGCCCCCATGCACTGGACCATCCTCACACCGGACGAATCCGTCACCTGGGATCCGGCCACCCGCCAACTCGGCTTCGGCCCCGGTCTGCCCCGCGACTCCGCGCCAGGTTCAGACGAACTCGAAGACCTCTGGCGCTCCTACTACGCCAGCATCTACAACCCGGCCCGTCTCAACCCCGGCGCCATGCGCTCCGAGATGCCCGTCCGCTACTGGAAGAACCTTCCCGAGGTCTCCATCATCCCCACACTCATCACCGAATCCGCATCGAGGGTCAGCACCATGGTCAAAGTCCAGGAAGCCAAGCCGTCCGCCGCTCCCTTTGTCCCGTCCGAACACACCTTGCCCGTCATCCAGAGCGCCCTCTCCTCCTGCAAGGGCTGCGATCTCTACCTGCACGCAACCCAGGCCGTCCCCGGCGTCGGCCCATCCCCAGATTCGAATCACGCTACAGTCACCCTGATGCTCGTCGGCGAGCAGCCGGGCGACCAGGAAGACCGCAAAGGCCTCCCCTTCGTCGGCCCCGCAGGCCGCATCCTCGACAAGGCCTTCGAGGAGCTCAATATCTCCCGCGACGCCATCTACCTGACCAACGCCGTCAAGCACTTCAAGTTCATTCAGCGTGGCAAGCTGCGGCTGCACCAGAACCCCCGTATGTCGGAGATCACCGCCTGCCGGCCCTGGCTGCAAGCCGAAATCGACGCCGTCAAGCCCAAGGTCATCCTCTGCCTCGGAGCCTCCGCCGCAAAATCGCTGCTCGGCGGCACCTTCGGTCTCATGCGCGACCACGGCAAGCTTCTCGCCACCCCGTATGCCGACCACGTCATCGCCACCATCCATCCCTCCGCCGTCCTCCGCGCCCGCGACGAAGCCGCCGGCGAAGAGCTCTACAACTTCCTGCGCGATGACCTCGCCCTGGCCTGGAAGAGCGCCCTCGCTCCACCCTCCATCCTGCAGCCAGCCGTCACACCCGTGTGATAAAAACTCCCAGAACCAGCGCTGCTTCCTAGATGCTGTCCGCTGCCAGTCCCTCCCCAAGGAGCACCATGAGTCTCACCCCTGTCCAGACATCCAGGCCCGGTTCTTACCTCGAGCCCTTCAACGCCGAGGCCTTCGCGGCCCACGCGCTCGAAAGTCCAGCCAACCTCGCCGCCCTGCTCGACCACACCCTGCTCAAGCCCGAGGCCACCCGCGCTCAGGTCGTCGCTCTCTGCCATGAGGCCGCCGAGCACCGCTTCGCCTGCGCCATGGTCAATCCCACCTGGGTCGCGACCGCGGCGGAGGTCCTCGCCGGCACCGGCATCCCTGTCGGCGTCGTCATCGGCTTTCCCCTCGGCGCGACGCTCTCAAGCTCCAAGCGCGATGAGACCGTCCGCGTGCTCAAGCTGGGTGCCCACGATGTCGACATGGTC
>CAXTJC010000143.1:0-7219 GCA_964244225.1 uncultured Acidobacteriaceae bacterium | reverse complement strand
TTGACTTCTGCATGAACCGGCGCGGCGAGGTGATCGAGTACGTGCGGCGCAAGTATGGTGTGGATCAGGTCGCGCAGATCATCACGTTCAATACCATGGCCGCGAAAGCTGCGATTAAGGACGTCGGCCGCGCGCTTGACATGCCATACGGCGAGGTGGATCGCATCGCGAAGATGATCCCGCCGACGATCGGCATCACGATCGAACAGGCTCTGAAGGACTCGACCGTTTTGAGCACGGCCTATGAGGGCGACGCAAAGGTCAAGGAGGTTATCGACGCGGCGATTCGGCTGGAGGGCCTGGTGCGCGGAGCCGGCGTGCATGCCGCCGGCGTGGTGATCGCGCCGCAGCCCCTGACCGAGCTGGTGCCGGTCACGCGGACCAAAGAGCAGGCGATCGTGACCGCGTATGACATGAAGGCGGTCGAGAAGATGGGTCTGCTCAAGATGGACTTTCTTGGGCTGACCACGCTGACAGTAATTGACGATTGTCTGAAGCTGATCCAGCAGAATCGTGGCGAGACAATTGATATGGCGATGGTGCCGCTCGACGACGCGAAGACCTATGAACAGGTCTTTCATCGCGCGCTGACATCGGGTGTCTTTCAGTTTGAGTCCGGTGGGATGCGTGATGTGCTGCGCCGCTACAAGCCTACAAGCGTGGAGGATCTGACCGCGTTGAACGCGCTCTATCGTCCCGGACCGATTCAGGGCGGCATGATCGATGATTTTATCGAGCGCAAGTGGGGCAGGCGGGTCGTTGAATACCTGTTGCCGGAGTTGGAGACGCTGCTCAAGGAGACGCTTGGCGTCATCGTCTATCAGGAGCAGGTGATGCAGATCTCGAATGTTGTCGCGGGCTACTCTCTTGGCGACGCGGATCTGCTGCGGCGCGCCATGGGCAAAAAGGATGCCTTCGAAATGGGCAAGCAGCGCGAGCGCTTTATGTCCGGAGCTGCTGCGAATAAGCACCCCAAGGACATTGCCGGGAAGCTCTTTGATCTGATGGCGCAGTTTGCCGGATATGGCTTTAACAAATCGCACTCTGCTGCGTATGCGCTGCTGGCGTATCACACGGCTTGGCTCAAGACGCATTATCCGGTTGAGTTCATGGCGGCGCTGCTGACGAGTGAAACATCGAAGCCGGAGAATGTAGTCAAGTACATCTCCGAGTGCCGCGAGATGGAGATCGCCGTGCTGCCGCCGAACGTGCAGACCTCGTATGCGGATTTCACGCCGACGGGAGACTCGATCGGCTTTGGACTAGCGGCGATCAAAAACGTCGGACATAACGCGATCGAATCGATTCTGGCAGCGCGAACAGAGACGCTAGGGGCAGGGAAGCCGAGCTTCGCGAGCCTGTGGGACTTCTGCGAGCAGGTTGAGCTGCGGCTGCTGAACAAGCGGGTGCTCGAGTCGCTGATCAAGGCTGGAGCGATGGATTCACTGGGTAAGCGCGCCGCGCTGATGACGGCACTGGATAAAGCGATGGAGCGCGCGCAGAAGTCGCAGCGGGATATGGCTGCTGGACAGAGTGGATTGTTTGGCATCTTTGATGACGGGCCGGTTCCGGCTTCCGCTGTTGAGTTGCTGCCGCAGGTCCCGGAGTGGGATGAGCACACGCGGCTGCAGAACGAGAAGGAGGTGCTCGGCTTCTTTGTCTCCGGACACCCGATGGATAAGTATCGCGAGAAGTTACGAAATATGAAGGTTGTCGATACGGCGACGGCATGCGAGATGAAGCCGGAGCCGCAGATCTTTCGCCGCGGCCGGGACGAGGCGCCACAAAATGAGATCTCGATCGCCGGTGTGATTACCGGGTTGAAGGTGGCCAAGTCGAAGCGGTCCGGCGAGATGTACGCGCAGGCGTGTCTTGAAGATACGGTGGGCAAGATCGATCTGATCGCCTTTCCGCAGAGCTACGAAAAGCTTGCCGAGCGGCTGAAGATTGACGTTCCCGTGGTGATTCGGGGTGTGCTGCGCGGGGAAGAAGATGCTGCTCCAAAGCTCGCCATATCGAGCATTCAGGCGCTTGAAGACGTGAAGCTCAAGCTGCCGGAGTCGCTGCGCATCAGGGTGCCGCTGCACCATCCGGATGCAGCGCTGCTGGAGAAGCTGCTGGCGATCTTTCTGGACACGCCGGGCACGGGCAAGCTGCTGCTCGACCTTGAGGAGCCTGGTGAGTTCTGCGCTGTTCTTGAGCCGCAGAACGTTATGGTCGCCGCGGACCGCCTCTTCATTGATCGCATCGAGGAGCTGGTCGGACGCGGAGGCGTGCGCGTCATTGATTGAGCTATGCCAAAGTTATATCGCGAAGCGGCTCGGGCGTCGGATGCGAGGGTCGGCTTCGCTCTCCCCAGGCCGGCCGCGGCTTTGCACTACAATGAGGTGTAGTCCGCTAAGGTGAGCATGCCCGATCAGGATGTGATGTCAGCAGTGCAAGATCGCAGACCAGCAGGAAACGCAGCGCCGGTCGCGTCCGTCGTTCCGGAGGCGTGGCGAAAGACGGAGATCGCGCGAGATCCTCAGCGCCCCTATCCCATGGACTTTGTCGACGGGCTCTTCACGGATTACAGCGAGATTCATGGCGACCGGGCCTTCGGCGATGATGCCGCACTTGCCTGCGGTATGGCTCGCCTGGACGAGCACTCTGTGCTCGTCATAGCGAATCTCAAGGGGCGCACCTTGAAAGAGCGTGTGGCGCGGCGCTTCGGCAGCCCGGACCCGGAGGGGTATCGCAAGGCTCTGCGTGCGATGAAGATAGCGGAAAAGTTTGGGCATCCGGTGTTTACATTTATCGATCTGGCAGGTGCGAATCCGGGGATCGGCGCCGAGGAGCGAGGCCAGGGAGAGGCGATCGCGCGCAATCTGCTGGAGATGTCTCGTCTTCGTGTCCCGGTGATCGCCACGATTACGGGTGAGGGCGGATCCGGCGGAGCGTTGGCGCTGGCGGTTGCCGATCGGGTTCTGATGCTTGAGAACGCGATCTACTCCGTCATCTCTCCGGAAGGCTGTGCGTCCATCATGTGGAAGGATGCGGCCAAGCGCCAGCAGGCGGCGGCGGCCCTGAAGTACACGTCCTACGACGTGCAACAGCTTGGCTGTGTCGATGAGGTTGTGAAGGAGCCGGAGGGCGGCTCGCAGGCCGATCCTGTGCAGGCAGCCGATCTTCTCGGAGCGAGTCTGCGGCGAAATCTTGCCGACTTGCTGGCGATGCCGGAGGATCTGCGGCGTCAAAAGCGATACGAGAAGTTCCGCAACATCGCACAGTTTTACGTGACGGCCTGAGCGGGCCTTCGAGGAGTCGCAGCACCGTGTTTGCTTCAAATTCCAGCCCGAATCCGGGTACGAGACCGCCGCGAAGAGCTCCCAGCGGAGTCGCTCTTACTTGTCTAGCGATTCTCTGGTGGGGTGCCTGCAGGGAGGTTGCCGATCGGGCTTCAACCGGCCTGCTCAGTTCGCTTTCAGCCGGTGCGTTTGTCCCTCTGCTTGCGGCTATTTTTCTGCTCTTCCTGACCATTCTTGGGTTTCTCGCTCTCGACATCCTCCGGGGCTATCGTGCATTGTCGCTTCGCTCTTTGCTGAGTCTTCCTGAGCGGGCGACAGCGGTGCGGGAGTGGTCTGTCGGGGCCGCTGTGGGATGGGGGGCGGTCATCGTCGCCGTTCTGCCGCTGGTACTGCGAAGGGCGCTGTATCTGCAGACCTGGTTTGCGCCACGTGGTGTGCTCGCCGCTGTCCTCTCGCTGGCAACGATTGCCATCTCCACGGTGACGACGGAGGCCATCTTTCGCGGCTACGGGTTTCAGCGGCTGGAGACCTCGATGGGGCCGAACCGGGCGATGCTGCTGCTCTCAGCTCTGTATGCCATCATCGTCAGCTTCTCTCTGGGGAGCATGACGGCCCTATTTGTCAGCTTTGCGCTCGCGCTGCTGCTCACGACCGCATGGAGGAGAACGCATGCTCTCTGGCTGCCGTGGGGTCTGCACTTTGCCTGGAATGCAGCTTTAGGTGTCCTCTTCGGGCTTCCGCTGTTTGGAGGGACCGAGCTCTCGAATGTGATTCAGGGGCAGGCACAGGGGCCGCGCGGGCTTACAGGTGCGGGCCTCGGGCCGATCGCGGCTCCCTGGACCTTTGTTGTCCTTCTCGCTGCGATGCTGGTGCTGTTCCGCGTGACCCGCGACTTCGCCTGGACCTATACGCATGCGCCGATCGTTGCCGGCGGATACCCCATGGACGTGGCTCCACCCCCGGCCCACACTGCGCTCGAGCAGTCTGCCCCCCCTCCGCCCCTGGTGCAGATTCTGCCGAGTTCTCCGCAGAATGGATCGCGCGACGGTCCTCTGCCATAGCTTAAGCTGTTCTTCGGCTCTCGTTCGCGATGCAAAACATCGCTGGTTGGGCATCTTGCCAAAGCCTCCGCAAAGGTGCAAGCTAGCGGTATTCGAGGTTCGCCATGGCTTCTGGCGCGCGCATCCTACAACTTTCCGCAGCCCTGCTCACATTGGTCCCGCTTCATGCCGGGGCGCAGGTGTTTGTGGTCGGTGAACATGCCGCGACCGCGGACGTGGCTGCCGACTTTACGCCGACAGACGTGCCGCTCTCCTCGGATCGGCTTACCGAACGCGGATCGCGCGATCTTGAGCGCATGCTAGTGGCTGAGCAGGGATTCGCACATCGTGCTCTACCACTCGGCGCGGGGCTGACTCTCCAGGCAAATGGCACTCTCTCTCCTGGTCCGCAGGAGTACCGCCATATGCTGTTCCAGAAGGGTCAGGCCGCGGCTCCAGGAGATCGTGTGCAGGTGACAACGCTGGTCGTCAAAGGGGATCGTCTGATCCTCGATCTAAACGGCGGGCCCTATGCGAAGCACCGTTTTTTAAGCCATGTTCAGCTGAATAACTCCAACGTTGCCGCGCCGCAGGATCAGGCGACGGGAGCCCGCGTTACGCTGATTTTTCCGCACGGCATACCGGACATCACGGCTCCTGAGGTCAAGGCGCTGCTGGAGCCGGTCATCGATTTTGGCGTGAAGTCGTCCGAGCAGGCCTATGCCGATACGCTTCCGCCGGCGCTCCGCAATGCCATTGCCGCGCATGAGGTGCTGGTCGGCATGAATCATCGGATGGTGCTGGCGGCTCTGGGCCAGCCGGACAGCAAGGTGCATGAGCGAAAGGGAGATGACGTGAACGGATCGCACTATGAAGAGTGGATCTATGGCCATGTTCCTCAGACGGTTCGCTTTGTTCGCTTCGCTGGCGATCGTGTCAGTTTGCTCGAGATTGCAGAGTTAGGGAAGCCGCTTCAGATCCATGACAAGGATGAACTAGGCGGGTATCACGCTCCAACGCCCACCCGTGAGATCAAAATGGGTGATCTGGCGAAGGGTTCTGAGGACGGGGCGGCGCCTGCTCCGAGCCTGCGCATGCCGGGCGAAGCCACGCCTACACCCGTCGCGGGCGCCAGTGGACGAGTGCAAATGCCGAAACCGAAGGATCAGGCCGCGCCTCCCGCCCCACCCACGCAGCCCTGACCAGTAAGCCATGCACCCTCGTGTAAACTGACACCTGGAGAGTTGCGGCATGGCGCTGCGAGGTGAAGCTCCTCTGCTTGCCTAAAGAACTCCGACTTCAACCATCTCTGACCGCCGATGCCGCAAGCGCGGCGTGCGACAGAGCAGACCAGGAGAGACAAGACTATGGCAAAGATTGCCAAAACAGGTGACCGCAAGAAGGTAATGGACACGAACAAGAGCACGGACTGTCCGAAGTGCTCGAAGCCGACTCGGATTGTGAAGCGGGTCAAGGATCGGGAGCGTGGCACGCCCGGCGGTGTTTACATCTCCTGCTCCGTATGTGATTTCTTTGAAAAGCTGTAAAGGTTACGTCGAACTCTGGTGAAGTTCTTACAGCAGAGTTCGACAGATTCCACCTTGAGCTTGTGTTTTGAAGACCCGCACAGCTGTTTATAGCTGCTCAAAAGTTGTATTCAGCCGGTCGCACAGCGCCTTGACTGCTATGCCCTCAGATCGGCAGACTTAGTCCTTGGAAAGCAGGACTTAGGTTTTTATGCAGATCGTCTCATCGGCAGGTATCTCCCGCAGCAATCAACTTGTACTTCCGCACTTCAGTCGACCAACCTACCTAATGTGTCCTCCGCAGTGGTACGACGTCGATTACGTCATCAATCCTTGGATGGCCGGCAATCTTCATCGCCCATTGCGCGATCGCGCGTTTACCCAGTGGCGGCAGCTTTACGACGCGCTCCGGGCGCATGCCGATATTCGCGTTCTCCATGCGGAGCGCGGTTGCCCAGATATGACATTCATCGCGCATACCGCGCTGGTGCAGCATGGAATAGCCGCTGTCTCCAGCTTTGCCCACGCCCAGAGACAACCAGAGGAGGCCCATCTTCGACAGTGGCTCGAGGAGACAGGATTTTTGATCTGGGAGACCCCGCGAGAGACCGCCTTTGAAGGAGAAGGGGACGCCATCTTCGATGAGAGTGGCCAGAGACTCTGGGCGGCGCATGGCGTTCGAACCTGCGAGCGCAGCCACAATCATCTCGCCGCGGCATGGCATGTGCCCGTCGAATCGCTGCACCTCGTCGATCCCCGCTTCTATCATCTCGACACCTGTTTCACACCACTCCATGGCGGGTTCGTTCTCTACTATCCAGAGGCATTCGACGATGCCTCCTTGTCCCGTATCCATGCTGCCTTCCCGCGGGAGCGCCGCATCGCCGTCAACGAGCAGGAAGCGACGCAGTTCGCCTGCAACGTCATACATATCGGACAGACGATTCTGATGGGTGAGGTTCGAGGAACGCTCTCGCAGCGACTCTCCGCGCTGGGCTTCGCTGTGGAGGTTCTGCCGATGTCGGAGTTTCTTCGCGGCGGCGGATCCGTCCGATCGCTGGCCTTACGACTAAGCGATTCCACGCTTCAGGCCTGAGTCATTGCCTCTTGCCGTCGAGGGCCAGGGCAATCTCCGCAAGAATGACCTCTGCCGCTCGCACGGGGTCCGTGGCGCGCGTAATCGGCCGTCCGACAACCAGCAGGGAGGCGCCGTCGCGAATCGCCTGTTCCGGGGATGCCGTCCGGCGTTGATCATCCAATGGGCTTCCAGCGGGGCTAATCCCCGGCACGATCAGAATGGGATTCGCACCGAACTGCCGGCGCAAGGCTGGCAGCTCGCGCGGAGACGCGACCAGGGCGCCGATCC
>CAXTJC010000142.1:0-7275 GCA_964244225.1 uncultured Acidobacteriaceae bacterium | reverse complement strand
TGTCATTCTTAGCGCAGCGAAGACCCCGCTTCTCGCCTTTGTTTTGGTTGTCATTCTGAGCGCAGCGAAGAATCCCCGCACTTGCTTTTAACCACGGAGCGAAGCGACGCGCATACACCTCCGCCCAGTATCGTCTAACCCAGCACCACAATCGGCTGTACCAGCGTCCCCGCGATCCGCCTCCCGATCGCAAACAACTCCGCCGGCCCCGTAAACACCCGCACCAGCGGCGCCGCCGAAAACTCCGGCACGTTCACCTGCATTCCATTCCGAATCCTTCCCGCCATCTGCTCATCCACCGTCACCGCGGGCATCATCTCGAGCAGCCGCCGGGGATGCACCATCCGCTCCGCGATCCCCGCCCCATCCCCACCAGCCAGCCCCTTCAGCTCCTCTGCCGTCACACACTGCGCCAAGCCAAAGTCGCCCGCATGCGTCCGCCGCAGCGCTGAGAGATGCGCCCCGCACCCCGCTGCCTGCCCTAGCTCATGCGCCACAGACCGCACATACCCGCCCGCCGATACCCGTATCGTAAAGCTCGCCTCGTTATCTTCAAGCGACTCCAGCACAAAGCGATGGATCACAATCCGTGCCGGCTTCACCGGCACCTCAGCACCCGCGCGCGCCAGCTTGTGCGCCGGCACCCCGCCAATCTTCTTCGCCGAGTACACCGGCGGCATCTGGTCCATCGCCCCTGAAAATCGCTCCGCCAGCATTTGTAACCTGTCGAGTCCACACGTCAGCGG
Organism: uncultured Acidobacteriaceae bacterium; assembly: GCA_964244225.1. Classification (GTDB taxonomy): domain Bacteria; phylum Acidobacteriota; class Terriglobia; order Terriglobales; family Acidobacteriaceae; genus Edaphobacter. The sequence continues at coordinate 6,529 of CAXTJC010000142.1, read as the reverse complement.
CTGCTCTTCCCCAACGCGCTCGCCCTCGGCGTCATACGTATCGGTCGCCCAGCCAAACCGAATGCGCCCCGTGTACTCCTTCTCCGCCTGCCCAAAAAACTGTGCCAGCCGCGTGTACCGCCCGAGCAGCAGCGGCAGCACCCCCGTCGCCATCGGATCGAGCGTCCCCAAGTGCCCCACCGATCGCTCACCCGTCGCCCGCCTCACCAGCGCGACCACGTCGTGCGACGTCATCCCCGCGGGCTTGTCCAAAACCAGAAGTCCGTTCACGCGCCAGCCTGTCTTCCCTCGTCCATCGCTACGTCATCGCTCCCGGCCGCCGGATCAGTGAGAGAAACTCATTGCGCGTCTGTGTCTGCCTGCGAAACACGCCCAGCATCGCGCTCGTCGTTGTCATCGAGCTCTGCTTCTCGACACCCCGCATCATCAGGCATAGATGCTGCGCCTCCAGAATCACGCCGACACCCTGCGGCTGAATCGCCTCAATAATCGCTTCTGCGACCTGCCGCGTCAGCCGCTCCTGTACCTGTAACCGTCGTGCGAACATATCGACGATCCGCGGCAGCTTGCTCAGCCCGATCACCTTCCCGCTCGGCACATACGCAATGTGCGCGCGCCCGTAGAACGGCAGCAGATGATGCTCGCACATCGAGTAAAACTCGATCTCCCGCACGATCACCATCTCGTCGTAGTCCACATCGAACAGCGCGCCGTGCAGCACCTCCTCGAGTGTCTGGTGGTAGCCCCGCGTCAGAAACGCCATCGACTTCTCCATCCGCTCCGGTGTGCGCAGCAGCCCGTCGCGCGTCGGATCTTCATCCACCCGCCGCAGGATCTCCGCATACATCTCCCGCAGGCTCGCCTCCCGCAGCGTGACCCCACCGGCATCCGCAGCTATCGCCGGCGCGCGTGCATGCACGTCGTCTCCGGCAATCCCTTCCGCCACACTCGAAACGGAATGGTCGGAATCGGCGGTGATGCAATCGATCCGCCCTGCCACGGCAGGTCTCGCTCCGTCCTTCACGTCTTCCTTTACCCGGTCCATCGCTCCCCTTCTCCTACCGTTCTCGTGCCGCCATCGCTGCCCGTGCGCCCGCGTCCGTCAACACATCGAAAGAATTGTTTGGCGTCTCTTCCACGTGGACTCGCTCCAGCGTGGCGAACGGATACGCCCGGAAAATCCGCTCAATTACCTCGGCAAAGTTCTCCGTCGTCGGCACCAGCTCGCGAAACTCCGCCAGCATATTCAGGTTCTGATGATCGAATCGATCGATCACCTCCATCTGCGCGAACCGGTCGAGATCCATGAGGTTTGTAACCATTCCAGTCACAGAATTAACCGGTCCGGCAATCGTCACCTCAATGGTGTAGTTGTGCCCGTGCCCATGCGGGTTGTTACACTTGCCGTACACCACGCGGTTTCGCGCCGCGTCAAAGCGGTCCGCGTGCAGCCGGTGCGACGCCGCAATCTGCCATCGCCGCGAGAGCCGCGCCACCGGCGTCCCCGCGCTCACGCCGTCTCCCCAAAGTAATCCGCGAACAGATCCTCGCGCTCATACACACGCACCCGGTGCAGCCGCGCCTGCGGCACCTTGCCCACGAGCCGTTCCCAGATCGACACCGCGATGTTCTCCGCCGTCGGCTGCCGCACAGCAAACTCCGGCACCTCCAGATTCAGGTGGCGATGGTCGTACACACTCACCACCTCGCGCTCCAGCACATCCTTCAGCTCCTTCAGGTCCACCACAAATCCCGTCACGGCATCCGGCTCGCCCGCCACCGTCACCTCCAGCACATAGTTGTGTCCATGCCCATTCCGGTTTGCGCACTTGCCGAACACCTGATCGTTCCGCTCCGGCGTCCACGCCTCCACCCAATAAAAGTGTGCTGCGGAAAATTCGGCCCTGCGCGTCAGAAAAATCATCGTTCCTTCAGCTTAAATGACCCCGTGCCGTTACGCCGGCCGCATCGGAGTCTGCCGTCAACGCCGGTTCGGGTTATAGCTTCGGCCCTTCCACCACACCTCCCGCCGCACGCGGGAGTGAATTGTGCTTCGCATCAGTAAAAAGACAAACAGCGGCAAGCCCAGCGGGGATATCGCCGTGTCGACCACACCCGCATTCGACCGCGCCGCCCGCGTGTAGAAGCGCAGCAGCGTCCGCGCCCACACCAGCCACAGCGCCGCCTGCTGCCACCAGATCAGCCCCGGCCACCCCAGCGCCAGCACCGGCAGCCCCACCAGCAGCAGAATATCCAGCACCCGCCACAGCGCCAGACTCACGGGCGATGGCAGCAGCGACGCCAGGTTCTTCGTCCATCCCTCGACCATCTCCCCCGTCGTCCGGTACATCCTCGCCGACACCGCCTCCGGCGCCGCCCGCAGCCGCAGCGCCTTGCCCGCACGCTTCACCAACCGCGCCAGCGCCACATCCTCGACCACGTTCATCCCCGCCCCGCGATGCCCGCCCACATCGAAATACGTCTCCCGCTCCACCAGCAGAAACTGCCCATTCGCCGCCGCCAGCGGGTTGCCGGCATCGTTCACCTTCGCCGGCGGATACACACTCGCCAGCTCGGAAAAGATCAGCGGCATCACCGTCCGTTGCAGGATCCCATCCACTACCTGCCGCGGCGAGTACGAGAGCATCGCTACCCCGTGCCGCTCCGCCTCCCGCAACGATCGCGACACCGACCCCGCCTCATGCACCGTATCCGCATCCGTAAACAGCAGCCAAGCCCCGCGCGCCACCTGCGCCCCCGCCCAGCACGCCGCGCTCTTACCCGTCATCCCGGAAGCCGATCCCGTCCCGGAACCCAGTCCCGTCCCGCGCGCACCCGCCTCCCACGCCGGAGCCTCCATCACCACCAAGCCCGTCGCGCTCTCCGGCTCCCGCGCCGCCTCCGTGGCAAACACACCCTCCGCCAGCGCCCGCGTCCCATCGGTCGACGCATCATCGACCACCACGATCTCCCACTGCCTACCCAGCGCAAACCCCGGCTCCGTCTGCCGCAGCAAGGATTCCAGGCAAGCAGACAGGTTCCGCGCCTCATCCCGCGCCGGTACAACCACCGTCACCTCAAACTCCGCCGCCGGTCCCTCCCTGCGCTTCGCAGCCATCGCCGCCTGCACACTCGGTCGCTCCCGCTCCTCCATCAGCCCCAGCACCGGCTCGCCCCGTCGTACCATCGCCACCCCGTCCTCTAAGAGCATAGACGCGGCAGCCTGCAATCCCTTGCAGCGCTTTTTGGTTGTCATTCTAAGTGGCAGCACCTCGTTGGTTTATCGTTCTGAGCGCAGCGCCTCTTTATAGTTGTCATTCTGAGCGCAGCGAAGAACCCGCTTCTCGCTTTTGCTTTTGGTTTGTCATTCTGAGCGCAGCATCTTTTCTGGTTTGTCATCTGAGCGCAGCAAAGAACCCGCTTCTCGCTTTTGCTTTTGGTTTGCATTCTGAGCGCAGCATCTTTTCTGGTTTGTCCTTCTGAGCGCAGCGAAGAACCTGCTTCTCGCTTCTGCTTTTGATTTGTCATTCTGAGCGCAGCGAAGAATCCCCGCACTTCGCTCTTAACCCAGGAGCGCAGCGACGTATCTCTCAAACCATGTGCCAGCAGCCTGCCTTCGTACAATGGAACGCAAGGAACATCACTGTGACACCTATCCGTCCTCTCACCCTCGCCATCGTCGCTCTCCTCGCCACCGGCTGCGACCGCGGCAACCACCCACAGTCCCTCGCCAAGCCCGCCCCCCAATTCACCATCTCCGACGGCGCCGAGAGCGTTGACCTCGCCAAACTCCACGGCCGCATCGTCGTCCTCAATCTCTGGGCCACCTGGTGCGCCCCCTGCGTCCAGGAACTCCCCAGCCTCCTCGAACTCCACAAGCAGCAGCCCAACCTCGCCATCGTCGGCGTCGCCATGGACCAGTCCGACGACGTCTACCGCCGCTTCCTCACCGACCACCACGTCGAGATCACCACCGTCCGCGACGCCGACGGCCGCATCAACGAGCTCTACGGCACCGCCCAGATCCCCGAAACCTACATCATCGACAAGAACGGCCTCCTCCGCCGCAAGTTCGTCAACGCCCAGAACTGGACCAGCCCCGAGATCACCAGCTACCTCGCCCACCTGCAGTAGCGTCTCAACACCAATGCGACCGCTCGCCTCCCTGACCTGCCTCGTCCTGCTTCTAGCCGCAAGCTCCGCCAGACACCTTCCCGCGCAGCAGCCGCGTTCCGAGCAGAGACTGCTCTACAGTGAGACCCTCACCGAGCATCTCAACGTTCCCTACCTTCTCCTGCTCCCCAAAGACTACAAACCTTCCGGCCGGAAGTGGCCGGTATTGCTCTATCTCCACGGAGCCGGCGACCGTGGAGAGAACCTGGATCTCGTGAAGCGCACCCCAGCCGTGCAGATCGCGGAAAACACACCGGACTTCCCGTTTATCTTTCTCGCTCCTCAAGAACCCGACATCGACCGCAGCTGGATCAGCCCCGCGCAGGTGGACGCCGTACTGCACATCCTGGACCACGTACTGGCCACTCTCAATGCGGATCCGGATCGCGTCTATCTCACCGGCATCAGCATGGGCGGCTGGGGCACGTGGTACATCGCCAGCAACTTTCCTTCAAGGTTCTCGGCCATCGCTCCGCTCTGTGGTTTCCCGGAGACGCGCTGGGCGACACCCGCCTTGGCCCAGGTGCCTACGTGGACATTTCAGGGCACAAAAGATACCGTCGTCAGCCCCGCAGACACGGAAAACATGGTGGCTGCCCTGCAGAAGCTGGGCGGCAACCCCAGATACACGCCCCTCGTCGGCATGGACCACGACATCGCACAGGCCGTCTACGAACGGAAAGACCTGTACGCCTGGCTTCTCCAGCACACCCTCCGAAACCGAACCCCCTCGCCCTGAAACACCTCACCCCCCTGCTAGACTCACCCCATGACCCAGCTCGACGTCCTCTACCGCTACGGCATCCCGCCCTCCGAGAGCTCCGTCCTCGCCATGGCCCGCGTCCGCGAGGTCTACGGCATCCGCCACCTCGAGCTCAACGAACGCGAGAAGACCGTCCGCGTCGAGTACGACGCCAGCCGCCTCACCGAGCCCGTCATTCACCAGCTCCTCCGCCGCTCCGGCCTCGACATCCTAGAAAAAGTCGCCCTCACCACCACGCCACCACCTCCCCCACCCCCCGCCGAGCCCAAACCCGCAGTCTAGGCTCCCCTGGCCTCTTGAGGAGGCTCTGAACAAGTCCTTTGCTCTTCTTTCTTCCATTCCGAGCAACGCAAGGAACCTGCTCGCACTCGGAACGGCTAAATACTTTTCTTGAAGGATAAAGATTCCTCACCTAGATCCGGACTTCCTTAGCGCGCCTGGTCGTCTGTCGCACTCTGTCTTGTCCCTCTGTTTGTCTTTGCCCTCTGTTTTGCTTCTCTGATCTCCTCAATCCCGCACTCAACCCTTGACGATCCGTCTCCAGCATTCGCCTCGGACATCACTGGGCACCCAGCCCTCTCCTGACGTACACTTTCCCCAGCACACGCGCCCGTAGCTCAGCTGGATAGAGCATTTGGCTTCGAACCAAAGGGTCGGAGGTTCGAATCCTTCCGGGCGCACCACTTCCCCCACCACGAAGAGTTGATCAAACAGGCGATATCCTCTATCTTTAGAAGGTTGCCACCTCGCAATGTGCGCCCGTAGCTCAGCTGGATAGAGCAACTGGCTACGAACCAGTAGGTCGGAGGTTCGACTCCTTCCGGGCGCACCAGACTCCCCCCCTCACAATTCCAGCCAATCCCTTGAAGTGACGGCAAACACTCGTGCTTTTCCCCTTCGCCTGCATTGACGACCAGTTTGGTCCGGATTAGACTCGGGGCTGTAGACGAGCTCGTCCCGGACTCCCACAGCGTCTCGTGAACCTGGACGAAATCGCCGCTAAAGGCAGGGGAACACAGCATGTTTCAGGCACTCATCATCACCCTCCGCGAGGGCGTAGAAGCCTCCCTCATCGTCGGCATCATCTTTGCCTATCTCTCAAAGATCGGCCGCCATGAGCTGAAACGAACTGTCTTCTGGGGCCTCGGCTCCGCCCTCATCGCCTCGGTCGCTACCGCCGTCGTCGTCGCCCATCTCAACCTCAACTCCGACGTCATCGAAGGCTGGGTCATGCTCGCCGCCGCCGCCTTTGTCGTCAGCATGATCTGGTTCATGCACAAGACCGCCCGCTCCATGAAGGGCCAGATCGAAGCCAAGATCGCCCGCTACGCCAACTCCCCGTCGGCCAGGATCGGCCTCTTCTTCTTCGTCTTCACCCTGGTCCTCCGTGAAGGCGTCGAGACCGTCCTCCTCCTCTCCGCCGTCACCCTCAACTCCACCGAGATCCTCTCCTTCACCGGAACCCTCCTCGGCGTCGCCCTCTCGGTCGTCTTCGGCGTCATGTTCATCCGCGGCAGCGTCCGCATCAACCTGCAGCGCTTCTTCCGCGTCACCACCGTCATCCTCTACTTCGTCACCTTCCAGCTCGTCATC
>CAXTJC010000141.1:0-7277 GCA_964244225.1 uncultured Acidobacteriaceae bacterium | reverse complement strand
CAGGCTCGTGAGGGGCAGGATCGCGTCGATGCCTATCACGGCGGAGTAACGCAGGCTGGACTGCGGCCGAACCCTCGGGTCTATCTTCAATCGGAGGACATTCGGCCGTGGGCCGACAACTTCAGCTTTGCCAACCAGACGGAAGACTACGGTGAGCTCGCGCAGCTCTTTGAGCTGGGCGGCAAGCGATCCGGACGGCTTGCGGTGGCACGCGCGAGCCTGCAGCAGACCGAGGCGGAGCGCACGCTGCTGTTGCAGCAGATTGCCGGTCAGGTTGCGGCCGCGTACTGGTCCGCGGTGGTGAGCGAGGGAGTCGCCCGCCTGCTGGAAGACGACATGCAGGCGGTCGATGCGATCGTCGGCTATAACAAGGAGCGCGTGCAGGCTGGCGCCATGCGCGGTGTGGATCTGCTGCGGGTGCAGATCGAACGGGACCGCTTGCAGCTCGCCCTGGCAGCGGCGCGCCGCGAGGTGCTGCTGACGCGCATCGAACTCTTTAAGCAGATGGGTCGCGAACCAAACAAAGAGATCAAGCTGACGGACGCGCTCGATGCGTTTCAGCCGATTGAGACGCAGACGATCGCCGCCGTTCTTACAAACCGCGCCGATGTTGCGGTGGCGCGGGAGGCCGTGGGCGTGGCCACGGCTGAGGTGAAGCTGCAGCACGCGCAGGGCGTTCCAGATCTCGATATTTTCGGCGGCTACAAGCGCAACAACGGAACGAACACGCTGTATACGGCGATACAGATCCCTCTGCCTTTCTCGAACCGCAACCAGGGAGAGATCGAGCGGGCGAAGGCAACGGTGCGGCTTGCGCAGGATCGCCTGCTGCAGCTGGAGCTGGTGGTTCGTGCCGATGTAACGGCAGCCGAGGAGGCCTATACGCTGCAACAACAGGTTGTGAAGACTGTTCTTCCCGACATGCGGTCGCGCGCGAAGCAGAACCTCGCCATTATGGATGACGCTTACCGCACGGGTGGGGTCGATCTGCTGCGCTACCTCGATGCGGAACGGACTGCGTTTGACATTGAGGTTACGGCTTTGCATACGCTGGCCGAGTTCCAGCAGGCCGGTCTTCGCCTGCAGCTGGCCTATGGAGTGCGCCCATGATTCGATTCCCTCTTTCACACACGGCTATGGTTTTTGCTGTCCTGCTGGCAGGCTGCTCGGGCAAGGACTCGAAGAGCGGCGCGTCGTCCTCCGGCTCGGGCGGCTCTTCGTCGAAGTCGAGCAGTTCGAAGCAGTCGGGCAGCGGCTCGGGCGGTGGCTCCTCCGCGCAGTCCTCCGACAGCCAAGGCAAGCCGGACAAGAGCAGTGAAGGTGGAGCGCAACCGAACGACACGGTCAAGATCGCGCCGGAGGACCAGCGCAAGGCAGGCATTCAGACAGCGTATGTGGTCGTCGAGCGCGTGCCCCAATCGCTCTCCGTAGCCGGACAGGTGCAGATGGACGAGCAGCATACGTCGCACCTCGGCACGCTGGCGGACGGCCGGATTACGGCGGTGAACGTGCTTTCCGGCGCCCTGGTGCGGCGGGGTGAGACGCTGGGCGCACTGCATAGCCACTCCGTGCATGAGACGGTCGGCGCGCTGATGCAGGCGTACGCGGCGACCGACCGGCAACGCGGGGCCGTGGTCTTTGCCAAGCAGGCGCAGGACCGCTACCATCATCTGTTTTCGATCCAGGCAGCTTCGCTCGAAGAGCAGCAGCGCTCCGATCAGGACCTGCTGCAGGCCGAGAAGATGCTGGTGGATGGCGAGGCCAGCGTGCATATGGAGCGCGAGCATCTTTCAGAGCTGCTGCAGGTCTCGCCCGAGTCGCTGAACCCCGGCAACCTCTACGATCGCGAGTTGATCCCGATACGGTCGCCGATCGATGGCGTCATCATCGCACGCAATGTGAGCGTCGGCCAGGTGGTGACGACCGGCTTTGACGCCTTCGACATCTCGAATCTCTCGACGGTCTGGGTGTCGGCCGCGGTCAATCAGCAGGATCTTTCGCTCATCCATAAAGGAGCTGCGGTGGAGGTTGTAACCTCGGGCTTTCCGGATCAGACCTTCAACGGCACGGTCGCCATGCTGGGCGACACGCTGGATCCGATGACGCGCACGATTCCTGTGCGCATCGTGGTTCCCAATCCCGGCACACGCCTGCGACCGGGCATGTTTGCCTCGGCGCACATCGCGGAGCCGAAGACGCGCAACGCCCTCTTTGTTCCCGAGGACGCGCTCCAGGATATCAACGGCATGAAGGTCGTCTTCGCCACGCGAGATGGGCAAACGTTCCGCGCGATCACCGTTAACATCGGCACGCAATCACAGGGCAAGACGGAGATCCTCAACGGTCTCGAGCCCGGCGACAAGATCGTGGTGAACGGCGCGTTCATCGTCAAGTCCGAGATGCTCAAGGGCACCATGGGAGACGGCTAGGCATGCGCAAGCTGGTTGATTTCTTTCTCTCGAACCGCTGGCTGGTTCTGGCGCTGCTGGTCGTGTTGATCATCGGCGGCATCACGGTCATGTTTCAGCTGCCGCTTGAGGCGTTTCCCGATCTCACCAACAATCAGGTGGTCGTGACAGTGCAGTGCCCCGGTATGTCGCCGGTCGAGGTTGAGCAGCTGGTGACGTACCCGATCGAGACCTCGATGATGGGGATGCCCAAGCTGCAGATGGTACGCTCCACGTCGAAGCTCGATCTGTCGATGGTGACGGTGATCTTCGACGACTCGATGGACAAGTACCTGGTGCGCCAGTTGGTCGCGGAGCGGATCAACCAGGTGCAGGGGCGGATTCCGGCGGGCCTCTCGCCACAGATGATGCCGATGTCCACGGCATTTGGCGAGGTCTATCAGTACACGGTATCTGCGCCGGGCATGTCGCTGATGCAGGTGAAGACGCTACATGACTGGGTGATTCGCTATGCGCTGCTCACCGTGCCGGGAGTCAGCGAGATCAACTCCTGGGGCGGCGAAACCAAGCAGTACACGATCGAGGTTGATCCCGAGGGTCTGCGCCGCTTCAACCTGACGCTGCACGACGTGGTCGCGGCGGTGACGAACAACAATGCGAACTTCGGCGGCAGCTACATCGAGCATGCCGAGCAGCAGTACACAGTGCGCGGGCTGGGCCGGGCCGAGGGTATCGACGATCTCGGCAATATAGTTGTCTCAACGACCAATGGCGTCCCGGTTCTGCTGAACCAAGTTGCAAGGATTGCGACCCAGCCGCTGCCTCGCCACGGAGCCGTGATGAAGAACGGCCAGGGCGAGACGGTCTCCGGCATGGTGATCATCCTGCGCGGCGAGAACGGACAGAAGATCATCCAGGAGGTCAAGCAGAAGATCGCCGGCCTGAAGCTGCCGAACGGCGCGAAGATCATACCGTTCTACGACCAATCGGACGTCATCAACGCGACGACGGCGACGGTGCGGCGCAACCTGATCGAGGCGGCATGCCTGGTGCTGGTGATTCTGTTGATCTTTCTTGGCGACTGGCGTGCGGCGCTGGTGGTCGCGTTTACGATTCCGCTCTCGCTGCTGTTTGGCTTTATCGGCATGGATCTCTTCGGGATCTCGGTGAACCTGATGAGCCTGGGCGCGATTGATTTCGGCACCATCGTCGACGGCTCGGTGGTGATGGTCGAGAACTGCATGCACCGGCTTGAGACCGGCGACCCGCATCGACCGCTCCTCGACATCATCCGCGAGGCGGCCCATGAGGTATCGCGGCCGGTCATCTTCGGCGTGCTGATCATCATTGCGGTCTATCTGCCTGTACTCACGCTGCAGAGTTTAGAGGGCCGCATGTTCCGGCCGATGGCTGTAACGGTGGTCTCGGCGCTGACCGGTTCCCTGCTGCTGGCGCTGTTTGTTGTGCCGACGCTCTGCACCGTGGCTCTGCGGTATCGCGCGAAGCGGCTGACGCACGAGGCTGGGGATAAGAAGCAACCAGACGCACAACAATCGGAGCCGAAGAGTGAAGAGAAGAAGGCTTCCTGGTTCGACAGACTGCGCGATCGCTATAGCACATCCCTGCGGCGAAGTGAGCGGCACCGACGGCTGATTCTTATCGTCTCGCTCGTCCTGATTGTGCTCGCGCTTGGCTCGATCAAGTTCATCGGAACGGAGTTCATGCCGACGCTCGATGAAGGCTCGATGGTTGTGACGTCGAAGCGGCTGCCGGGCATCTCGCTCACGGAGTCGGTGGGGATCGGCAAGCAGATCGAGAAGACGATCAAGGCTGCCTCTGGTGTGGACAGCATCGTGACGAAGCTTGGCCGGCCCGATCTCGCAACCGAGGCGATGGGCGAGTATGAATCGGACTCATATCTGAATTTCACACCGAAGATGCAGAACGCGAGCACGAAGCAGAAGAAGCAGTTTTCGGACGGTCTCGAGAAGTCGTTGAACCAGATACCGGGCGTCACCTATGAGTTTACGCAGCCGATGCAGATGCGCATGGACGAGACCATTACGGGCACACGCGGCGACGTGGCGCTGAAGATCTTCGGCCAGGATCTCAACCTGCTGGAGCAGTTCGCGCATCAGGCGGAGAAGATCATCTCCGGCGTGAATGGGGCCTCCGAGACGCAGATGGAGATCATCTCCGGCGCGCAGGAGCTGCAGGTGCGGGTCGATCGCCGCGCCGCGGCCCGGTATGGGGTAAATGTGTCGGATATTCAGGAGGTGATCGAAACGCTCTATGGCTCGAAGCAGCTCTCGGAGATGCTGCTTGGGGAGGAACGCTTTCCCATCGCTGTCCGGCTTCCGGCAAATCTGCGCAACGACCCAGAGCAGCTGCGATCGCTGCAGATCAAGACGCCGCAGGGCGAGCTGGTGCGGCTGGATCAGCTCGCGGAGATCCACGACGTGGGCGGCCCGATCCTGATCAACCGGGAGCAAGCGCACCGGCGCGCTGTGGTCATGTCGAACGTGAGCGGCCGCGATCTTGGAAGCTTTGTGAAAGACTGCCAGGCGCAGGTTGAGCAGCAGCTGAACCTGCCGCCGGGCTATCGGCTGGAGTGGGGCGGCCAGTATGAGAACCAGAAGCGCGCGCAGGCACGGCTGCTGATCGTCTTTCCCGTCTCGCTGCTGATCATCTCGGCGCTGCTCTATGCCACGTTCCAGAATGCGAAGCAGATGGCGCTTATTCTGCTGATTGTTCCACTCGCGCTGGTCGGTGGCATCGCGGCTCTGTGGCTGCGCGGAATCAATCTCAACCTTTCGGCGTGCGTCGGCTTTATCGCGCTCTTCGGCATCGCTGTGCTTAACGGCATCGTGATGGTGAGCCACATCAACTCACTGCGCAAGGAAGGCAAGGAGATGGAAGATGCGGTGCACCAGGGAGCCGCGGATCGTCTTCGTCCGGTGCTGATTACGGCTCTCGTCGCCAGCCTTGGATTTATTCCGATGGCTCTCTCGACCTCGCGCGGCGCAGAGATTGAGCGGCCGCTGGCGACCGTCGTGATCGGCGGCCTGATCACCGCGACCGTGCTGACCTTGTATGTGCTGCCGATTCTTTATCCGTGGTTCAGCAAGGATGTCGTCTCAGACGGTGAGAAGGAGCACGCGGCCGCGTGACGGCCGCCTTTTCCCTGTAAGCCTAGCGGTCAGCTATAGATCCTTCTTCGCGTGCAGCATGGGTGTGGTGCTTGCCCCGGCCGACCTGCTGTGCCTGATAGATTCCGGCGTGCCCGGAGAAGAGATAGCTAAGCACGCAGGCGATCGCGGCGTAGGCGCCGGCTTCGGCTCCGAAGAGTTCCATGGCCATGAAGGCGGAGGCGATCGGTGTATTGGCGGCTCCGGCAAAGACAGCCACAAAGCCCATGCCGGCCAGGAGCGAGGGCGGCAGCGGAAGGATGTAGGAGAGGGCGTTGCCGAGCGTGGCTCCGATGAAGAACAGCGGGGTCACTTCGCCTCCTTTGAAACCGGCTCCGAGGGTCAGTGCGGTAAAGGCAAACTTTGCGAACCACTCGGTCGCAGGCTGCCGGCCGCTAAATGCGGCGACGATGGTCGGAATGCCGAGCCCGATGTACTTCGTCGTGCCGAGTGCAAAGACAGCGAGCGCGACGAGAATGCCTCCAAGAAACGGTCGAAGAGGCGGCCACGCTATGTATCTCTTGAAGAGATGGCTGATCGCATGCGTTGCCTTGGCGAAGGCCATGCCGACCAGGCCGAAGACAGCGCCCGCAGCGGCGGCGGCCAGCATGCCGTGAACACTCATAGGCGGAGCTTCGGTGACACGATAGAGGGTGTGGTGCACGCCCCAGGCGCGCGTTGTGAGATCGCCGACGAAGGCAGCGAGCAAGCATGGAACGATGGCGTCGTAGCTGAGCGCACCGATCGACAGCACCTCAAAACCGAAGATTGCGCCGGCGAGCGGCGTTCCAAAGACAGACGCGAAGCCTGCGCTGATGCCGGCCATGAGCAGGATGCGGCGGTCGCGAGAGCCGAGGCGAAAGGGCCGCGCGAGCTGGTCGGCCAGGGACGCGCCGGTCTGAAAGGCAGTTCCTTCCCGGCCTGCGGAGCCGCCAAACAGGTGGGTCAGAAATGTGCCCAGCAGAATCAGCGGAGTCATGCGAAGGGGGAGGGTCCGCTTCGGGTCGTGGATCTCATCGAGGATGAGATTATTGCCCGCCTCCACCGCGGCGCCGAGGTACAGGTAGAGGCAACCGACGAGGAGGCCGGCGAGCGGCAGCAGAGCGATGAGCCAGCGATGCGCTTCGCGCGTCTCGGTGGCCCAGGCGAGCGAGACGAGCAGAAGCGCGGATGCGGATCCGCCGAGCACGCCGGTCAGAGCGGCGATCGGAGTCCACCGAAGCAGATAACGAATGACCAGAAGAAACTCGCCAGCGGATGTGGTCGGATGCGGTGAAGAAGACACAGAACCTCCTACGGAATGTAGGAGTCATCAGCAGCGTCACAGACGCATGCACTCTCAGCGAACCCCATCGCCTAGATTTTAGATTCGCAGAATATCATGCGGCACCGCCATCTCTCCTGGAGGGCTCTTCTCTTCAACGCTTTCGCCCGGGACTAAGCCTGAAACCATCCGGCCCTTGCAGCTCAGCGATGCTGCACGCCCGTTTGCCTGGACAGGAATGCCGTAACGAAACCTAAAATCCCGGGCCGTGTTTCATTCCGTATACTTCAGAAAATCGTTTGACCTGTCGCATCTTTTTTAACTCTGTAAGACCGTGGATCTCTCATGATGGACTGGATGCAAATGTTCTGCCGAGGTGTGTTTTGAACCGCAAAGCGAAGATGAGCGATGTGGCGA
>CAXTJC010000140.1:1877-7283 GCA_964244225.1 uncultured Acidobacteriaceae bacterium | reverse complement strand
GATCGCTAAGACGATCCTGGAGCCCTACGACGCCAAAGAGATCGAGCTTATTTGATTCGTCATAGTCAACGAGCAGGTCCACGTCGGACTCGGCTGTATTGTCTCCCCGAGCCATGGATCCGAAGAGGCGCAAGTGTAGTAGGCCCGCAGCCTGTAGCTCGGGGGCGTGCTCGCGCAGGATGCCGAGGATGCGGTCTCTTTCCATGTGGTTAATGTGACAGAGTGCCCGCGACTTCGCAACGGATCTGGTGAGGCTGTCTCCTGCGAATACGCTTTATGAGTAGAGCACTTTGCGTTCGCCACGGACGATCCGGCCAATGATGTGGTGACGTTCATTTGCCCGGTTGAGCACAGCTTTTGCCTTCTTGACCTTTTCGGCGGGAACAACGCAGATCAGGCCGATGCCCATGTTGAAGGTGCGAAACATCTCGTCGACCTCGACCGCGCCGAGCTGCTGCAGGTGCTCGAAGAGCGGCGGCGGCTGCCAGCAGGCGGGATCGACGACGGCGCCAAGGCCTTTGGCGAGGATGCGCGGCAGATTGTCCGTGATTCCGCCGCCGGTGATGTGCGCCATACCGCTGACGAGCTCGGCCGCGCAGAGCTTCTTGATGATGCCGAGATAAGAGCGGTGAGTGCGCATCAGCGCCGCGCCTGTCTTATCTTTGAGCTCGTTGACGTACTGGTCGGCGCCATACTTTGCGACCTCGAAGAGCAGCTTGCGCGCGAGCGAATAGCCGTTGGTATGGAGGCCATTCGAGGGCAGGCCGATAAGGACGTCGCCGATCTCGATGCGGTCGCCGGTGATGATCCTGTCGCGATTGACGACGCCGACGATGGTGCCGGCCAGGTCGTACTCGCCATCGGCGTAGAAGCCCGGCATCTGTGCCGTCTCGCCGCCAATGAGGGCGCAGCCATTAGCGCGGCAGGCCTCGGACAGGCCCTGGACTACGGTTTCGACGATGGAGTCGTCGAGCTTGCCGGTGGCGAGGTAGTCGAGGAAGAAAAGGGGTGTCGCGCCCTGCACCGCAATGTCGTTAACACAATGATTTACAAGGTCTTGGCCCACGGTGTGATGGATGTTTAGGTCGAAGGCTACTTTGAGTTTGGTGCCGACACCATCGGCGGAGGAGACGAGGACCGGCGCGGGAAACTTTTCGAGATCGAGGGCGAAGAGTCCGCCGAAGCCGCCTATCTCGCTCAAAACATGCTTGTTGAAGGTCTTGCGGGCAAGCATCTTGATGCGCTGCTTGGTGCGGTCGCCGGAGGTGATATCGACGCCGGCATCGGCGTAGGTGATGGATTTCTGCGGCGATTTTGGAGCAGGTGCAGGGCTTTTTCGCGGAGTTAGAGGCCGGTTCAGGGCCGGTTTAGGGGAGGTCTGAAACGAGGCGCCAGCGGCCGGGTCAGAGGTGGGTTCTGCGGGGGTTGGAGTCTGTTCGGGCAAGCGGGCGTACCGTCCTTCAACGATTGGGAAGCTCAAGTCTAGCAGGGCGATTTGCTTGATGATGTGAATCGCCGGGGAGCATGGCGCGAGACCGACTTCTATACTTCGGGCATGGCACAGGCGATGGCAGGGGACGGGAATTGGGTGATGACGCGGCCGATGACGCGGTCGGGAGAGCTGCAGCGGCGGGCGGAGCGGTTGCTGCCGGGCGGGGTGGACTCGCCGGTGCGGGCGTTTCGGGCGGTGGGGGGCGAGCCGCCGTTTGTGGATCGGGCGAAGGGTGCCTATCTGTGGGATGTGGACGGGAACCGGTATGTGGACTTCTTCGGCTCGTGGGGGCCGATGATCCTGGGGCACGCGTATCCGGCGGCGGTGGAGGCGATCGCGCGGGCGGCGGAGCGAAGCGCAAGCTTTGGAGCGTCGACCGAGGCCGAGGGCGATCTGGCGGAGCTGGTGATGCGGTGTTTTCCGTCAGTGAAGCGGCTGCGGTTTACCAGCTCGGGGACGGAGGCCTGTATGAGCGCGGTTCGGCTGGCGCGCGGGTTTACGGGGCGCAACCTGATTGTGAAATTCGAGGGCTGCTACCACGGGCACTCGGACGCGATGCTGGTGAAGGCAGGATCGGGTGTGGCGACGCTGGGCATACCCGGGTCGGCGGGGGTGCCGGATGCGGTCGCTATGGAGACACTGGCGCTGCCGTACAACGATCTGGCGGCGGTGCGGGAAGCATTTGCCAAGTTCCCGGAGGGGATTGCGGCGGTGATCGTTGAGCCGGTGGTGGGGAATGCGGGAACGATCGTTCCTGAGGCGGGCTATCTGCAGGGTCTCAGCGCGATCACGCGGGAGCATGGGGCGCTGCTGATCGTGGATGAGGTGATGACCGGCTTCCGGCTTAGCCTGGGTGGGGCGCAGGAGATCTACGGGATTACGCCGGATCTGACGACGCTGGGCAAGATTCTGGGCGGCGGGCTGCCGTGTGGGGCGTTTGGCGGGCGGGAGGACGTGATGAGCTTTCTGGCGCCGCTGGGGCCGGTGTACCAGGCGGGAACACTCAGCGGGAATCCGCTGGCCATGGCGGCGGGGATCGCGACGGTGGGCGCGTTGATCGAGGGCAAGGACACGATCTATGCAGGGCTGGAGCGGGTGACGGCGGCGGTAGCGGAGGGGGTGGCGGGGCTGGCGCGCGAGGCGGGTGTGGCGATGACGATGAACCGTGTGGGGTCGATGTTTACGTGGTTCTTTACGGAGCAGCCGGTGGTGAACTTTGCCGATGCGATGACGAGCGACACGGCGCGGTTCGGCCGATTTCATCGGGCGATGATGGAGGCGGGGGTGTGGCTGCCGCCGAGCCAGTTTGAGGCGGCGTTTGTGTCGGCGGCGCATGGGGAGGATGAGGTGGCGTTCACGCTGGAGGCGGCTCGCGGGGCGCTGCGGGCGTAACGCCGTACGCCGGAAGTGAATTGGCGAGTTTTGGTGTGGATGATCTGCGAAAGAGGTAACGGCAAAAGCGAAATACGGGGATCTCTCCACTTCGTTACGCTACGGTCGAGATGACGGCTTCTGCGGCCGTCCTGGATGGAGATGAGTTATGACGACAGCGGCACCAGGAAGCGAACCACGGCGGATTTTGCTTAGCGGAGCGACGGGATTGATTGGCCGGCGGTTTGCCGCGGAGCGGCGGGCGGCGGGGGATCGTGTGGTGGCGCTGGTGCGGCGGCCGGCCGGCGGCGATGAGATCCGGTGGGATCCTGGGGTTGGGGAGGGAGCGGGGGAGGGTTTTGAGGCGCTTGATCCGGCTTTGGTAAGTGGGTTCGATGCGGTGGTGCATCTGGCTGGGGAGCCGGTGGTGGGGCGATGGACGGCGGCGAAGAAGCGGAAGATTCTGGAGAGCCGGGTTGCGGGGACTACGGCGCTGGCTCGGGCGCTGGCGGCGGCGGAGCAGCCACCGGGGGTGTTTCTGTGTGCGTCGGGGATTAACTTTTATGGCGGCACGCGGGCGGGTGAGGTGGATGAGAGCTCGACGGCGGGGAGCGGCTTTCTGGCGGAGGTGTGCGAGGCGTGGGAGGCGGCGTGCGATCCGCTGCGGGCGGTGACGCGGGTGGTGAATCTACGGATTGGTGTGGTGCTGGCGGCGGAGGGTGGAACGTTGGCGGCGATGCTGCCGCTGTTTCGCTTAGGGCTGGGCGGGTCGGTGGGCCCGGGTGAGGGGATTGTGAGCTGGATTTCGATCGGGGACCTGGTACGGGCGATGGAGCATGTGCTGACGGCCGAGGAGCTGCGAGGGCCGGTCAATGCGGTAGCTCCGGAGCCGGTGACGGGGCGGCGGCTGACGAAGGCGGTGGCAGCGGCGGTGCGGCGGCCGGCGGTGTTGACGGTGCCGGCGTGGCTGGCACGGTTGGTGATGGGAGGGTTTGCCGAGGAGACGGCGCTGGGTAGCGTGCGGGCGATGCCGCGGAGGCTGATGGAGAGTGGGTTTGTGTTTCGGGATGTGCGGATTGAGGAGGCTTTGGCGGGGATAGTTAGTACGTGAGTTATCTGTTGGGGTTGGTACTGTGCGTCGCTGCGCTCCGTCGTTAAGAGCAAGTACGGGGATTCTTCGCTGCGCTCAGAATGACAACTAAAGAACTATGACAAGCAAAACTCGAAGTGCAGAATAGATTTCGAACGAACTGCGGGTCTCTCCACTTCGCAAGACGAAGAAGTCGTCTTGCTGCGGTCGCGAATGACACTTCCATACCGACGGAAACGCGGCGCTACAATTTGCGGGGGTTGCCGGTGGGTCTGGGGCTAAGGCCGTCGGCGTTCTGGTGGAGGAAGCGGAGGAAGGCTCCGGCGCTGCCGGCGGGTGGGGGGCCGGCGCGGTGGGCGGCGGAGAAGGTTCGAGCGATGGCGAGGCCGGTGACGTGGGCTACGCGGAGGGTGCCGAGGGTGAGCTGGTTGCGGACGGCCCAGCGGGAGACGAAGGCGACGCCGAGGCCGGCTTCTACGGCGGAGAGCAGGCCTTCGGTGGAGTCGAGGGTGAGGGTGATGTGGAGGTCGGGGGTTTGGAGGCCGATGGCTTCAAGGGCGGCTTCGACCACGCGGCGGGAGCCTGAGCCGACTTCACGGGTGACGAGGGGTTCAGTGGCGAGCTCGGCGGGGGAGACGGGGCGGTTGACCCAGGGGTGTGCGGGCGGGACGACGAGGATCATGTGGTCCTGCATGAAGGGCTCGGCTTTGACATCGGCGCGGAGGGTGGGGCCCTCGATGAGGGCGAGGTCGATGCGGTGCTCGGTGAGGGCGAGGAGAACCTCTTCGGTGTTGCCGCTGAGGCCCTGGATGGGAAGGCCGGGGTGGGTGTGGAGGAAACGGGCGAGGAGGTTGGGAAGGAGATACTGGCCGATGGTCTGGGAGGCTCCGACGCGGAGCTCGTCGAGCTCGGTGCCGGTGGATGCGGCGACGGCCTGGGCGGCTTCGTCGGCGAGGAGCTTGAGGCGGGTGGCGAAGTCCTGAAGGATGAGGCCGGCGGGAGTGAGGGTGACGCGGCCGCCAGAGCGGTTGAAGAGGGCGGTGCCCATCTCTTCTTCCAGGGCCTTGATGTTTTGCGAGATGGCGGGCTGGGTAAGGAAGAGCTCTTCGGCTGCCTGGCGGAAGCTGAGGGTGCGGGCGACGGTGCGGAAGACGCGCAGGCGAGGGTTTTCGATGGTGGTGGGCCTCTGGTGCTGTGTAGCTGGTGTGTGTGGGTTTGTCTAAACCAAAGGTACGTCGCTTCGCTCCGTTGTTAAGAACAAATACGGGGATTCTTCGCTGCGCTCAGAATGACAAGCAAAAAGGAATGACAAGCAAAGACAAAAGCGAGAAGCAGGTTCTTTGCTGCGCTCAGAATGACAACCCGAAAACAATGACAACCCAAAAAACAATGACAACGAAGAAAACAATGACAACAAGAAAACAATGACAGCAAGAAACAAGGGGCTAGATGG
>CAXTJC010000140.1:0-1777 GCA_964244225.1 uncultured Acidobacteriaceae bacterium | reverse complement strand
AAGAAAACAATGACAACAAGAAAACAATGACAGCAAGAAACAAGGGGCTAGATGGCGATGAGGCTGGCGCGGATGGCGGCGAGGGAGGCCGTGGCGATGATGATCCAGAGGACGACACCCTGGACGAGGGGGCGGATGCCGACGCGGCGGAGGGTCTCTCTGGAGAGGCCGGTGCCGATGAGGAAGAGGGTGACGGTGAGTCCGATCTTGCCGAGGTGGTTGAAGGCGGCGTAGGCGGGGGCAAAGCGGACGGCGTAGGTGCTGGCAACGGCGGCGAGCAGGAAGAGCAGGATGAACCAGGCAAAGGTGATCTTTGAACTCGGCTGGGAGGTGACGCGGGCGGTTGCGGCGGCGGGATTGCGATCGGTGAGGCTGGGTTCGGCTGGGACGATCTCTGGGATGAAGGTGGTTTTGGCGCTGGCTTTGATGTTTTGGCGTTTGGTGAAGGAGGCGACGAGGACGGTGAGGGGGACGATCCAGAGGGCGCGGGCGAGCTTGACGGTGGTGCCGATGGCGAGCGCCTGCGGGCCGTAGCGGGCGGCGGCGCCGACGACGGAGCTGGTGTCGTGGATGGCGAGCGCGGCCCAGAGTCCGAACTGCGGCTGGGTAAGGTGTAGGGCGAAGCCGATGGCGGGAAAGGCGAGGAGGGCAACGGCGTTGAGCGAAAAGACGGTGCCGAGCGAGACGGCCATGTCTTCCTCGCCGGCCTGAAGCACGGGCGCGATGGCGGCGATGGCGGATCCACCGCAGATGGCGGTGCCGCAGGTGATGAGGAAGGAGGCCTTTGGCTGGATGCTCATGAGCCTGCCGAGACCCAGGCCCAGGCCCATCGCAAAGGTGATGCTGAGGGCGGTGTAGAGGAAGCCGGAGCGGCCGGCGTGGAGGACCTCCTGCAGGTTCATGCCGAAGCCGAGGCCGACGACTGACGCTTGCAGCAGAAAGTGGGCGAGGGCGTAACTTTCCGCGCGGAAGGGATGCGCGACCGAGAAGCCGAAGACGATGCCGCCGAGCAGGGCAAGAGGCGGCGAGATGAGGCCGCTGGCTGCCAGAATGATGCCGATGAAAAAGAACTTTTTGGGGTCCACGGTTTGCCTCTACGACTGAGTGTGGCGGGGCGCGGAGGGCGTGTCCAAGTGGAGTTTCTGTTGAGGCATAAGCGGAGCTTATGAGGGGCTTAGAGCCAGGTATCGAGGGTGACAAACTGTGCGGTGCGGTTATGTTGAAGGAGGGCGGCGGTGGCGGCGAGGGTGCGGGTGCGGTCGGCGGTGGGGGTGGCTTGGGAGCCGTCGTGGAGGACGATGTTCGAGGCGCGGCCGCGGCGCTGGTTGCGGGCTATGCCGGCTTCAAGGCGATCGGTGATGGCCTGGGCGGTTGGCAGCTTCCAGTCGTTGGCGATGAGGTTCCACAGCACGGGGGTGAGGCCTAAATCTGAGGCAGAGCGGAGGACGAACGGGGTGCGATTGCCGAAGGGTGGGCGGAAGAGGCGGACAGGGGCGCCGATGGTGTCTTCGATGGCGTGCTGGGCGCCGGTGAGCTCGGCACGGACGCGGGCGTGAGTGCAGAGGGGCAGGCGGGGGTGGGTTAGGGTGTGGTTGCCGAGGATGTGGCCTTCAGCGAGGATGCGGCGGGCTAACTGCGGCCGGGTGAGCGCGTAGCGGCCGATGAGAAAGAAGGTGGCTTTGACGCTGTGCTCGGCGAGGAGGTCGAGGAGGTATGGGGTGGCGGTGGAGTTGGGGCCGTCGGCGAAGGTGAGGGCGAGCGGATCGGGGGGAGGAGA
>CAXTJC010000139.1:0-7323 GCA_964244225.1 uncultured Acidobacteriaceae bacterium | reverse complement strand
GTTCTTGTCGAGCTCGGCCAGTGCGACATCGATGGAACCGATGACGCGATAGACGGCGGATTCGAGAGCGTAGATATCCGCTGCGCTGTCGGCGATCTTTTCCTGCACCAGGCCGAACTCGGTGATGGGCTTCTTGAAGCCGACACGGTCCTTAGCATAGCGGACGCCGTCGCGCAGGGCCTTGCGCGCCTGGCCGGCGACGATGGCGGCCAGCTTGTAGCGGCCGACGTTAAGGATGTTGAAGGCGATCTGATGACCCTTGCCGGCCTGGCCCAACAGGTTCTCAACCGGTATCTTGCAGTCGTTCAGGATCAGGGCGCAGGTGGACGATCCTCGGATACCCAGCTTGTGCTCCTCGGGTCCGATCGTGAGACCTTCGGTGCCAGCCTCGACAAGAAACGCCGAGAACTTTTCCCCGTCGATCTTGGCAAAGATGGTGAAGAGATCGGCAAAGCCGGCGTTTGAGATCCACATCTTTTCGCCGTTGAGCAGATAGTGCTTGCCGTCCTCGCTGAGTGTGGCCTTGGCGCGAATGTTCATGGCATCGGAGCCGGCGGAGGACTCGGACAGAGCGTACGCCGCGATCCACTCGCCCGAGGCCAGCTTGGGAAGATACTTCGCTCGCAGGGCCGGGGTTCCGTACCAGATCAGCGGCAGGGAGCCGATGCTGACGTGCGCGCTGAAGGTGACCGCGAAGCTTCCGATCACGCTGAGGTTCTGGGACACGAGCGCTGAGGTTACCTTGTCGAGGTCCAGCCCGCCGTACTCCTCCGGCACATCGATGCCGAGCAGTCCAAGATCGCCCAGCTCCCGCATGAGCCGGCGGCTGACGTCATACTGTTTAGTCTCAATCGCCTGCACCTGTGTCAAGATGTTTTCTTCGGCGAACCGCGAGGTCATATCGGCGATCTGCGTCTGCTCCGGGGAGAGGTCTTCGAGCGTGAAGATGTCGCTGGGGGAGAGATCCTCTACCAGAAAGCTGCCGCCGGTTACCCGCTTTATCGTGCTTACTTCCATCTCTGCAATCATCACTGCCTCCTGTGGAGCTCCTACTAGTTCTGCATATTTTCGAAGATGCCGGCGGCGCCCTGGCCACCGCCGACACACATGGTGACCATGCCGTACTTTGCGTTGCGGCGCTTCATCTCGCGGGCCAGGGTGGCAGTGAGCTTGGCTCCGGTGCAGCCCAGCGGATGGCCGAGAGCGATCGCGCCGCCATTCACGTTAACCTTCTCCTTATCGATGCCAAGCACCTTGATCACGGCCAGTGACTGAGCGGCAAAAGCTTCGTTCAGCTCGATGAGATCAATGTCTTCAAGCGAGAGTCCGGCCATCTTCAGTACCTTTGGAACCGCGTAGATCGGACCAATGCCCATCTCCTCCGGCAGACAGCCCGCGTAGGCAAAGGCGACGAAGCGCAGCAGGGGAGCGGCTCCGATCTCGCGTGCCCGCGTCTCGGACAGGATCACGGCCGCGGCCGCGCCATCGGAGGTCTGCGAGCTGTTGCCGGCGGTAACGACGCCCTTGGCGTGGAAGACCGCCCGCAGCTTGCCGAGCGCTGGAAGCGAGGTGTCTGCCCGCGGGCCTTCGTCTACCTTGAAAACAGTCTCGTGGTTCTGGGTCGCGCCAGTGGTGTCGACGGTTGTTGTGGTCACCGGGACCGGCACGATCTCGTCTTCAAAGCGGCCGTCGGCGGCAGCGGCGAGAGCTTTCTGGTGGCTGGCGAGCGCGAACTGGTCCGACTCCTCGCGCGTGATGCCGTAGTGCTTCGCGACACGCTCCGCCGTAAGCCCCATGGACATATAGGCTGACGGATGATTGTCCATCAGCCAGGGATTGGCAGTGAACTTGTTGCCGCTAAAGGGCAGGTGCGACATGGACTCCGCGCCGCCCGCAACGATGGCATCGCCGCCGCCGCCGCGAATGCGCTCCGCCGCCAGCGCTATGGTCTGCAGGCCGGAGGCACAGAAGCGATTCACCGTCATAGCCGCCGCTTCAATCGGCAGGCCGGCCCGCAATGAGATCAGCCGCGCCATGTTCTGACCCTGCTCTGCCTCGGGCATGGCGCAGCCGATGATGACGTCCTCGATCTCCCGGGGATCAAGCTGGGGCACTCGCGCCATCGCCTCCTTCACCGCGATCGCGCCCAGGTCGTCTGGGCGGGTAAAGCGAAGTGTGCCTTTAGGTGCTTTGCCGACCGCGGTTCGCACCGCGCTTACTACAACTGCTTCTTTCATACTGTCCCTTTTACTGCGCTCTCCCGCGACGGAAGATGGTGATGACAGCTCAATCTAGTTCCGGAGCGGCTTGCCGGTCTTCAACGTAAAGCCGATGCGCTCGATTGTCTTGGGTTCGCCGCAGAGCGATACAAAGGCCTCTCGCTCGAGATCGAGCAGATGCTGCTCGCTGAGCGGAGTTCCAGGAGTAACATTGCCGCCGGTCAGGATGCGGGCAACGTGCGTGGCGATAACGGCGTCGTGCTCGCTGATGTACTCGGCCTCGCGCAGCAGATAGACGCTCAGCTTGAGGGTAGCGAGCACGCTTGCGCCCGGAGCGGTTATATCCGCTCGCGGAGTGGGTGCGGTATAACCGGCGCGCGCGAGCCGGATGGCCTGCAGCTTCGCATCATAGAGCAGGCGGCCGCGATTCATGGTGATCATATCTTTTTCCTCAAGCAGACCCAAGTCGCGGGCGTCCGCGGCCGAGGTCGAGACCTTCGCCATGGCGATGGTCTCGAAGACGGTCTTGATCGCCTCGATGCTCTCGGCCGAGTCTCCTCGCGAGTCGGGCTTGACCCTTGCCGCTCTCGTGGTGGCGCGCAGCACCAGCTCCTTGCATCCGCCGCCGCCCGGGATCAAGCCAACGCCGGTCTCAACCAGCCCGGTGTAGAGCTCAAGATGGGGCTGCCGCAGCGCCGCGTGCAGTGCGATCTCACAGCCGCCGCCTAGGCTGAGCCCTGCCGGTGCGGCGATGACCGGCCGCGCGCAGAACTTGACGGCCTGGGTCATGGCCTGGAACTGCCGCACGAACATCTGGATTACGTCCCACTTGCCTTCCTGCGCGGCCCGCAGAAGCTCCGTGAGGTTGGCGCCCGCGGAGAAGTTCTGGGCGTCGGTCGAGATAACGAAGCCGTCGAACTGGCGCACGGCGTTGCTGCCGGGCTGCAGCTGCTCCCGGAGGAAGGTGGTTGTGTCGTCACCGAGCGCGTTCATCTTGGAGTGCAGCTCGAAGCAGCCGATGCCGTCACCGAGATCGATCAGCGACACGCTGGAGTTGCCGGAGACGACGCCATGCGACTGGCGATAGCTGGCGATGGTGGCAAGCTCGGCGGAGCGGGCTATGGGTTTGTACGTTTTGGAGCGAATGTCGAAGAACTCCGCGCCGCCATTGCGATACCAGGAGGTTTCGCCGCTGGCCAGCAGCGCCTCAACCGCCGCGGGCACGGGCGCTCCGATCGCCCGCATCCGCTCGACGACCATCGGAACCCCAGCGGCATCCCACATCGCAAACGGTCCGAGCTCCCAGTTGAAGCCAGCGGTCATGGCGCGATCGATATCGACCGGCGTCCCCGTGACCTCGCCGATACGGTTAGCGGCATAAGCCCAGAGTTCCGGGAGCGCCTGCCAATAGAAGCGCGCGGCCTTGTCGGTTGCTGGATCGCCGGAGAGCAGGCTCCGCAGGCGTGCGGGAAGAGAGTCAGCACTCTTCGCTTGGTCTATTGCGGGAAGCAACACCTTGGCTGCGGGCTTGTAGTCAAGCGTGCGTGGGTCGAGCACGGAGCGGGTCTCTTTCCCGTCGGGGCCGCGCTCTTTCTTATAGAAGCCCTGGCCGGTCTTATCACCGAGCCATCTGCGTTCAATCAACTCACTGACGACCGCGGGCAGCACCACATCCGGACGCTCGTCGCTGGCACCGGCCGCGAAGTTGCGCGCCACGCTGCCTAGCACATCCAGACCGACCATATCGGTCAGGCGAAAGGTTCCCGTCTTCGGCCAGCCGATCGCCTCGCCCGTGAGCAGGTCGACCTCTTCTATAGTCAGCTCCTGCTCCTGCATGATCTTGAAGATGTTCAGCATGGAGAAGGTTCCGACTCGATTCGCGATGAAGTTTGGCACGTCGTTCGCCGGAACGACGGACTTCCCCAGTTGGCGGTCGACAAAGGCGGAGACGGCCGCTACGGCCGCCGGGTCTGCCTCAGGCGTCGTGATCAGCTCGAGCAGACGCATATGGCGGGGTGGATTGAAGAAGTGCGCGCCGAACCAGCGCTGCCGAATGTCTGCCGGCAGCTGCTCGGCGATCTTCGCCACGGGCAGACCGCTGGTGTTGGTCGTCAGAATGGCATTAGGGTGCAGGTATGGCACGAGTTTGCCCAGCAGAGCGCGCTTGATGTCTAGGTTTTCGGCGACTGCTTCGATGATCCAGTCACACTCCTTGAGCTTCGCGAGGTCATCCTCAAAGTTGCCCAGGCTAACCAGCTTAACCGCTCCGGTGGAGGCAAAGGCGGCGGGTCGGGAAGTCTTGAGTTTCAGCAACGCCTCGTTGCCAAGGGCGTTCCGGCTCCCGGTGGCGGAAACCATATCCAGCAAAAGAACGGGCAGGCCGGCGTTGGCGACGTGCGCTGCGATGCGCGCGCCCATGGTTCCGGCACCCAGGACAGCCACGCGGCCAATGGTGTATCGGCGAGGTGGCGACTCCTTGAAAGACGAGGTCTGTTCCAGAGTGGCGGTGGACACTGAGCCCATTGGTCGTACTCCCTTCAACGCGGTCGAGATCGCCCCGATCGCAGCGAGAGCTTAAGGCGAGCAGCAACCTCGAAGAGCTTACTTACCGCGGGGTCAAATAGTCAAGCAGCGATTCAGACCGGCGCCGACCCAGAAATGGAAGGGTGTGTTGGCTTCCAAACGCTCCTTATTCTGCTTCGGCAGACTCGGGCCGGTTCAGTCCGCCGGTGAGGATCCGGGTGAACTCCCGGGCAATCTCTTCGGGCCGCAGGTCGCCTCCCGGCTTGTACCAGGTGCCGATCCAGTTGATGGCGCCGGCAGCCGCGAAGGATACCAGCTTGGGGTTGGAGGTCGCGATTGAACCGTCCTTCATGCCCGTCTTAACCAGATCCCGCATCGCGAGATCCATGCGGCGCTTCAGGCCGCGCACCTCGCGCTGGCCCTCTGTTGATAGCTCGGAGTCATCGACCATGGCGACGCAGCGGCCGAAGTAGTGCGTAAGGACCGCGGTAGCATAGGCGTGGACATAGAGCTGCAGCCTGACAAAGCCCGTGCCTTCTTCCGAGCTCGACCGGCCCAGATGCGACTCGATCTCGGCGATCCCGGCGCGATAGCATTCAACAAGAATCTCTTCCTTGTTGCGGAAGTAGTGGTAGAGGGCAGGTTTTGTGACCTTCAGACGAGCCGCGAGCAGAACCATCGAGGTGTTCTGGTAGCCGCGTTCGAGAAATAGGTGCGCCGCCGTCTGGAGAACAGCATCCCGCTTCAGATCGGGGCTGCGCAGCCGAACCTGAAATGCCTTCCAGGGCTCACGAACACTCTCTGTTGCAGTTCTGGATCCCATGCGTGTGACCGGCACCGCCCTTCCTGAGGCGGTTTCTGCGCCTACATTCCTGATTGTAACCGGATGTGGTCGGGGGATTGTGACGCCAGTCTGCAAAGCAGGCTCCAGTGCGGGCGACATACCCGCCTTTCGTTATTGCCAGGCTCGATACGCTGGCTCCCAATGTCCACTTTATATCCTGGGCTGATGGAGAGAGGTCTCGCTTCCGTCGTAGACATCCTCCATGCGAATCAGTTGGCTTTTCGCCTTGTGGCTGCGGGCCTGAATCGAAAGCCTTGGGAGCACGTTGCGTGCTGCGCCGGACAGATTGTGGAGGATGTCCGAAGACACGCAGGAATGCGCGCCGCATCCGTTCTGCGTCTCCGGAAGCCGACAGCCTCTGCGATACTCTCAATGCCTTCGGTTCCGGCTTCGACGTGACCCCGAGCCACGTGGGTCCGGAGGCGTTCGACGGCGCGTGCCGGTGTGGTGCCGGTCTTTATACGGAAAGCACGGCTGAACTGCCGCAGGCTGAAGCCAGCCGTCTCGGCCATCATTCCACCGTGAACTGTCTGCTTATATGATCACGCTTACCGCAAGGTCGATGCGATCCGATCGTTGGTTGGTACAGAACTCACCGACGCTGCAAACGGTGACTGTCCGCCAAGACGGCTATGGTAGATGACAAGCTCCTGCGCCACACCTTGGGTGGTCGTAAAGCCATGATCCTGCTCGATCAGCGCAAGAGCGAGATCGATGTCTGCCGTGATGCCGGCAGAGGTCCATAGATGCTTATCCCGGCAGAAGATCCGGTCTGCTTCCACGCGAACCTTCGGCTATTCTTTCTGTCGCCGGGTATCGTTTGCAAATGAAGGCTGTCTGCCCTGAGGCGATCAAGCAATAAGCAAAGCAACACCCAGCTTCAGAGATGTTTAGCGGCAGGCCGGACATTAGACCTTCAACTCCCGGATAGCCGCATCGTTGAGAATGCTTATTTTCGCGCGTACGAAGCATCGGAGCCATGGTTGTTTAACCATGTGGTGTGCTCATGGTTTTACGGCGTCAAGCTTGGTCAAGCGCGATTACTATCACCCGATGGAGAGCTTCTCGCTGTGGCGGTGCTGCTGCACGATCTCGGTCTTTCACAAGGTTGCGCGGCCGATCGGCGCTTCGAAGTCGTGGGCGCTGACCTCGGGCGCGACTTCGCCGTTCAGCAGGGCATGGGTGAGCGCCGTTTGGAACCATGCGGGAACCCGAGGGACAGGAATATGTGGACCGCGGAACCGCAACGCAAGTCATAAAGAGGCAGGTCGACGGGAGCTGGCGTCTAAAGATCGCTAACCCCCTCGGCAATGCTTGACCGACTGGGAAGTATTGATAGCCGAGGGCGGAGCTTTATCCATGAGGAAAGAGAAAGTTCATCTTGAAACGGAATATTGGAGCAGTGTCGTTGTTTATTGAGGAGAAGGGAGCAGGAGATCCCTGCCTCGTCTTTCTGCACTATTGGGGCGGCACACATCGCACCTGGAGCAGGGTTATCGAGCAACTTGAGCGGAATTACCACACAGTCGACTACGATATGCGTGGTTGGGGGCAATCGGGTGCGGCAGAGAGCGGCTACTCCATCACTGCGCTGGCGAACGAGGCAGCTACGCTGATCGAGCAACTAGGCCTTAAGAAGTACGTCTTAATTGGACATTCCATGGGGGCAAAGTGGCTCAGCTTTCGCGTCGCGACACCCGGCGGGACTCGTCGGACTCATTCTAGTGGCGCCTGCTT
>CAXTJC010000138.1:0-7324 GCA_964244225.1 uncultured Acidobacteriaceae bacterium | reverse complement strand
TCAGCCACGAGTTCAAGATGACGCAGGAGCAGGTGGCGCAGCGCACCGGCAAAGAGCGTGCCTCCGTCGCCAACTTTCTCCGCCTCCTTCGCCTGCCCGAACCCGTGCAGCAGTCCGTGGAGGCCGGCGAGCTCTCCTTCGGCCACGCCCGCACGCTCCTCGCTCTTGAGTCGCCTGAGCGCATCCTCGCCGCGGCCCAAAAGGTTCGGTCGCTTTCTATGTCCGTCCGCCAGACCGAGTCTTACGTCCAGGGCCTACTCCATCCTGAAGATAAGAAAGCCAAAGCCGAAAAACAGGTACCCCCGCAGGATCCCAATGTGCGCGAAGCGGAGGTCCTTCTGCAGCGCTCGCTTGGCCTCAAGGTCAAGATCGAAGACACACGCGGCCGCGGGCGTGTCATTATCGAGTACGCGCGGCTTGAAGACTTCGATCACATCCTTGCGGCTCTGGGTCAGGTTAACGATCAGCCAGGCTCTTAGCTCACGTCCGTACAAGGATCGCGCACAACAGCACTCGATTGAGGACCAACCACGGCTCTTACTCGAACGAAGTCACGCCCCACTATGATGAGAGCCTCTCTTCTTGAATACCGCCTGCGTTATCTCCTGTATGGCGTGATCTCCGCGCTCGGTTTCTACGCTCCGTGGGAGCGCTATACCTCGTTCACCCTTGGGTCCCGAACCTTGTGGCTTCTGCTGGCCGCTTTCCCGGCGCAGCAACACCTGCTCAGCTTTACGGCCAGCTCCCAGAGCGTCTTGATCCTAGGCTGTAGCGCCGCTACTCTGGGTGCGGCTCTTCGCATCTGGGGTGCCTCCTACCTGGGGGCCGCGATCGTTCATTCAAGCGGGCTGCACGGGAAATACGTTGTAACAGGCGGTCCTTTTGGCTACGTCCGCAATCCCTTGTATCTCGGCGCGTTCCTGACTTCGGTCGCTCTTTCGCTGCTGATGCCACCCACCGGCGCGATCGTCGCATTCATCCTTATCGTGCTCTTGCAGATTCGCCTGATCGGCGCTGAAGAAGATTTTCTAAGCCGGCACACAGGCGAGGCATACCGCCTGTACTGCACTCAGGTGTCTCGGCTTGTTCCCACGCTTCGCCCGCGCGTCTTACCCGCCGGGAACCACGCCGACTACCGCAGCGGCATCCTCTCCGAAGTCTTCGTCGTAGGCTGCGCGATAAGCTTCCTGGCGGTCGGGTGGAACTTCAACTCGACGCTTCTGCTCAAGGGCGTCCTGATCTCGCTTGGCGTGTCGCTGATAGCGAGTGCGTTTATTCCGAAGGCGACGGAGGCGGCTGCCGACCTTTCAGCCGACCAATCCGCCAGCTAAGCCGCCACTTGAGCAGCGATTGGCCTTCTCTGTAACCGCATGACGCAGCAGAACCGGCAGACTGCACTTAGGGCAGCTCTGCCGGCCCGTCGCCGACCCGGGATCTGTACTCTTCGTGTTACTTTTTGACCGGTGCGATCGTGTCCTTGGCGACCTTGGCCACGCGGAACTTGACGACCGTCTTCGCCTTGATCTTGATGGTCTCGCCGGTCTGCGGATTGCGCCCAAGCCGAGCCTTGCGCTCCGCCTTTACCAGCTTGCCGATACCTGGAATCGTAAACTCGCCGTTCTTCTTCGTTTCCTTTACCGCGGTCTGAGCCAGCAGCTCAAAAAAAGCAGCGGATTGCTTGTTGGTGAGTTCCAGACTCTCGGCCATTGCGCGGACCAAAGCGGTCTTTGTCATTCCCTTCGCCATGTCTTGCTCCTTCGTTCGTTCTTTGAAATAAAGATCGATGCTTCGCTGCATCTGCCGATCCGTGACGACGTATGAACTCGCCAGGTCGCTTGCCTTGCAGCAGAATCACCAGTGTTCATAGGGGTCCGGAGTACCGTACCGCACTTCACCTTCGACTCTCTCGTCTGCTTTGTCAACGGGAAAAGCCCAGTTTCCACAGCTTTTTGCAGTTTTCTTTGGGTTTGTCCGGTTTTCAGCACCTTTTCTTAGGCTTTCCCGCGATAAGTCCAAATGCCGGCCCTCAGCCCCGTAGCGGCAAAGGCGCAAACGAAGCGCTCTTCGGGCGTACGGTGAGAGGCTCATTGAGCAGCGCCACGAAGGGCGCGGCGCAGGCAAAGCGACGAGCGACCTCCCGCGCGAAGCTTGGCTCCTGGGCCATGGAGACGGGAAAGACCCCCGAGACGCCCCACTCGCGGCAGAGCAGCAGATCCATCGCCTCCGCCGGCTCCGTAAAGCCTTTGGGCGGCCGAGTCAGCGGGTTGCCGGCGATCGGCGCAAGCCCGACCGGCCGTAGGCGGCGCGAGTGTAGCTCGGCGCGCAGCCGCGCGTGATGGGTCACGATGTGTGTGCGGATCGCCAGCAGCTGCGCTCGCTCCGGCATAAAAACTCCAGCCGCGATCTGTACCTGATCCCCGGCAACATCCATGTAGAACCCGCCGCCGGAGGTCTTCTCAAGACCGGCTCTTGCCCACCAGGCGCTGACGTGCGTCTTGTAGGGCCGCTTGTCCTTGGCAAAGCGAATATCGCGATAGATGCGCATCATGGTTTTAGCGGGCGAGCGAACATGCTCCGGAGCGAAGCGGAGCATGGCCTCGTTCACCTCGTTGATGAGCGCGAACATCGGCTCCTTCAGCTCACGCTCGTAGATCGGCTTTCGCTCGTTGAACCAGTCGCGATCGTTGTTCCGTTTCAACCCGCGAAGAAAGCGGAGACCTGCGTCGGAGAAGTGCGCACCCATGCCGCTATGGTAGACCGCCCGGCTCATATCGGTGCGTGCAGCCGCGGCGCCTGCCCAGGTCTCGCCTTCAGGCCGGCACCCTGCTGTAGTCTGTGAAGAAGGCGTCTCAAGGTCGCCCCGCAATGGAACTCTCGTCCGCACTGGTCTTTCTGCTATTTATCCTAGCGATCGTTCTTCTCGTCACCATTCTGAAGACGCTATACACGGTTCGCACCGCTACCGCCGGGGTCGTCGAGCGATTCGGCAAGTTCGATCGCATCACACGGCCCGGCCTGCACGTGCTGGTCCCCTTTGCGGAGCGCGTGTACTTCGTCGATCTGCAGGTAAAGCAAGCCAGCTTCTCCGTTGAAACCAAGACGCGGGATAACGTCTTTGTCCAGATACCGGTCAGTGTGCAGTATCAGGTTCTGGACGAGAAGATCTACGACGCCTTCTATCGTCTCAGCGCGCCGCAGAAGCAGATTGAAAGCTTCGTCTTCAACTCCATCCTGGGCCATGTCCCGAAGCTCACGCTCGATGAGACCTTTGAGCAGCAGAGCGGCATCTCGGTCGCGGTCAAGGTCGAGCTTGACTCCATCATGTCCGGCTTCGGCTTCAACATTCTCACCGCACTCGTGACGGATATCGTGCCCGATATTAAGGTGAAGGCAGCCATGAACGACATCAACGCAGCGCAGCGATCGCAGGTAGCGGCGCAGGCTCGCGGTGAGGCCGAGAAAATCCTCAAGGTCAAGCAGGCAGAGGCAGAGGCCGAGTCCAAGGCGCTGCAAGGCAAGGGCATCGCGGCCGAGCGGCAGGCCATCATCGATGGTCTGCGCGCATCGATTGAGCACTTCCGCGAGACGGTTCCAGGCTCTACCGCCGACGATGTCATGGCGCTCGTGCTGCTGACCCAGTACTTTGACACACTGCGGGATATCGGCACACGCGGCGGCACCAACACCATCTTTCTGCCAAACAATCCCGGCGCGGCAAACGACTTTCAAACCCAGATCCTCGCCGGCCTGCGCGGCGGAACCTACACCGCGGAGAACAAGCAGCCTTCCCCACTGGTTTCCTCGCAGACGTAGCGCGCGGGCACGTCTGCCATGGAGCTAGGGTCTCGCGAATACGGCAAGATAGAAGCTGTGAGTTATACGCCCGACACTATCGTCGCTATCGCCACGCCGCCGGGGCGCGGTGGCATCGGCGTCGTGCGCCTCTCCGGCTCGAACGCGGCCGCGATCGGCAGCCAGATGCTGCGTCTGCGCGGTGAGCTGGCCGCCAACAGGGCGAGCTTCGGTTATCTTCTCGACATCACGCAGCAGAGCACGGACACCGCAGACGTGCTCGATGAGGTCGTAGCAACCTTCTTCGCGAGTCCGAAGAGCTACACGGGCGAAGATGTGCTGGAGATCGCCACCCACGGCGCTCCGGTTATTCTTGAGGCCGCCGTGCAGAGCGCGATACGGCTCGGCGCGCGTCTAGCCGAGCCCGGAGAGTTCACTGAAAGGGCCTTTCTCTCCGGACGCCTCGACCTGACACAAGCTGAGGCGGTGCACGACCTCATCAACGCTACAACGCTGCATCAGGCAAGGCTCGCTGCCAGCCAGATGGGCGGCGCGCTCTCGCGAGTTGTACATCCGATCAAAGCCGACCTGATCGCCCTGATTGCACAGCTTGAGGCGGGCATCGACTTCGCGGAAGACGATCTGGAGGTCCAGCCCGAGGGAAAAATTGTAGCGGTACTCGTTATAATCTCCGCCGCGCTGGCACGCGTCGAGCAGAGCTATCGTTACGGCAATGCCTTGCGCGAGGGACTTTCGCTCGCGATCGTCGGCCGGCCGAATGCCGGTAAATCCTCTCTTTTCAACGCGCTGCTCGATCAGGACCGAGCCATTGTCACCGCGACTCCAGGAACGACGCGCGATGTCATCACCGAGCGAGTAGCGTTCGAGGGAATCCCCATCCAGATCACCGATACCGCAGGGATCCGCGACACCGCGGATGAGATCGAGGCGCTTGGGATCGCTCGCTCCCGGGAGACTCTGGCCGACGCGGCCCTCGTTTTGCTGGTCGTGGATGCAACGCAAGAGCTCAATCCGGCTGATCGCGCACTGCTCGATGAGCTTGCCGGCCGGCCGGTTCACATTGCTCTCAACAAATGCGATTTGGTTCCGGAGCACCGTCTTACGCAGCGTAGCCGGCAGCTCGGCAGTGTCGCGCCCGGTCTCGCCATCACGCACGTCTCCGCATACACGCGTGAGGGGCTGCAGGTCCTGCGCGACCGCATCCACGCCTCGCTGGTGGGCGAAGGTGCATCCGCAGACTCGGCATTTCTCACTAACCAACGCCAGCACGCCGCCGTCTCCGCCGCACAGCAGGGACTAGCCGCGGCCCTGATAGCCCTCCAGCAAAAAACGCCGCACGAGATGATCCTGCTCGACCTGCACACCGCGCTGAACGCTCTCGACGCCCTCACGGGAACGACAACACCAGACGACATTCTTAAGCTGATCTTCTCCACCTTCTGCATCGGCAAGTAAGGGCCGTTCTGAACGCTTTGAGGTGGTCCTCATCGACATAGCCACTCCTGGCGATGGTTGCCAAAGATGCGGGAAAGAATGCCCTGGATAAGGGCGTGGGGCTGCTCGCCCATGTTGCGCTCCTTGAGGACGCCGTCGAGGAAGTCGCGGTCGGGCCGATAGGTGGTGGCAAGATATTCGCTGACGGGGAGTGGGATCGCGCTCGCCATGTGTACAGTATGCGTACATTCGGACGGCCCTGCTACGAAATAGCGTCTTGTGAATCCAATAGAATTGAAGACGAACGTTTAGGAACGGAGTGAGTCCTTTGGCAGAGACAGTGTTCGATCTGGTGATTGTGGGCGGTGGGCCGGCGGGATACACATGTGCGATTCGGGCGGCCCAGTACGGGCAGAAGGTCGCGCTGATTGAAAAGACGGACAAGCTGGGCGGGACGTGTCTGCACTGGGGATGCATTCCGACGAAGTCGATGCTGTTCTCGGCCGAGCTGTGGGATCACCTCAAGCACGCGGACCGGTACGGCATCGAGGTCGCTGACCAGAAGGTGAACTGGGGCGGCGTGATGGCGCGTAAGAACGACGTCATCACCAAACACACCAAAGGTCTTGAGTTCCTGATGAAGAAGAACAAGATCACCACCTTTGAGGGTTACGGGCGGCTGACCGGGCCGGCGAAGGAGGGCGTGCACACGATCGATGTGGACCGCAACGGCAAAGCGGAGCAAGTCAAAGCGAAGAAGGTGGTGATTGCGACGGGATCGGACGCGCGGATGCTGCCGGGGTATACGCCGGACGCAACCATCATGACGAACATGGAGATCCTGACGATCGAGAGCATTCCGAAGTCGCTGATCGTGATCGGGTCGGGTGCGGTTGGGGTGGAGTTTGCGTCGGTCTTCAAGAGCTTTGGCTCTGAGGTGACGATCATCGAGGCGCTGCCGCGAATCGTAAACGCGGAGGACGCGGATGTCTCAAAGGAGCTGCTGCGGCTGTATAAGAAGCGCGGCATCGACGTGCATGTGTCGGCCAAGGTGGACAAGATAGAGAAGACGGCCGAGGGCGCGAACGTTCATTTTGTGAAGTCGGACGGCAAGGCCGAGGTGAAGTCGACGGAGAAGGTGTTGGTGGCGGTAGGGCGCGCGCCGCGCACGACGGATATTGGGCTCGAGAAGACGAATATCAAACCGGATCGCGGCTTCATCATGACGAACGAGTGGATGGAGACGACGGAGCCGGGCGTCTATGCGATTGGCGATGTAGTCGGCGGGCTGCCGCAGCTGGCGCATGTGGGCGCGATGGCGGGGCTGGTTGTGGCGGCCAAGCTTTCGGGCAAATATGCGCGGCCGGTGCGGCGCGACCGCATCCCGGGCTGCACCTACTGCGACCCGCAGATCGGGTCTGTCGGACTCACGGAGGCGCAGGCCAAGGAGAAGGGTCTGCAGGTAAAGGTGGGCAAGTTCCCGTTCGTCGGCAACTCCAAAGCAACGATTCTGGACTCGCATGACGGCTTCGTGAAGGTAGTCGCGGACGCGAAGTACGGCGAGGTGCTGGGCGTGCACATCATCGGGCCGAATGCGACGGAGCTGATTGCGGAGAGCGTGACCGCAATGGAGCTTGAGGCGACGATCGAGGAGCTGATGTTTACCATCCACGCGCATCCGACGCTGGCGGAGAGCATGCTGGACGGCTTTGCGAGTGTCGAAGGCATGGCTGTGAATGTGTAGGAAAGTTAGGGCTTAAGGAGGCGGCGGTGAGCAACAAGTTTACGGCAGTGATCGAACAGGATCAGGACTGGTTTGTTGCGTGGTGTCCTGAGATCCCCGAGGCGAACGGACAAGGTCGCACTTTAGATGAGGCGCGCGACAGCTTATCTGAAGCGATCGCTCTCGTACTTCGCGATCGCCGCGAAGACGCACTGCGCGGAGTTACTGCCGATGTTTATCGTGAGGTTGTAAAGGTCGCGTGAAGCGGGAGGAGCTGCTGCGCCATCTTCGATTACACGGCTGTTATCTCAAGCGGGAGGGGCGCTCTCATTCTCTATAGGTAAATGCTGTTTC
>CAXTJC010000137.1:0-7404 GCA_964244225.1 uncultured Acidobacteriaceae bacterium | reverse complement strand
AGAGGATTAGCTCGCAAGATCTAAGGCAAGTACAGCACACCCCAAATCTGCACCCAAGCCGACGAATACCGGGCGTATGAGGATCAATGACAGCGCCGAAAAGAGCGAAGACCGGTCAATGCGATCTCGGGGGAGAGATAACCGGGCTTGCTCGGCTCGTCGCGGAGCAGCGCGGTCGATAGATACTTTTTGTTATCGTCGCAGAAGATCGTGACAACAGTCGCATCCGGGCCAAGACGCTCCTGCGCACGCAGAGCAGCAAGAAAGTTGCAGCCTGAAGAGATGCCGACGCCGAGACCCAGTTGGGCGGCGAGCTTCTGCGCCATAAGGATTGAGTCTCCATCCGAGGACGACAGAACGTCATCGAGCTCTGAGAGCTGGACAATGGCGGGTATGAAGTCATCAGAGATGCCCTGGATACGGTGCGATCCGACCTTGTAGCCGGTCGACAGAGTTGGCGACTCAGCAGGCTCGACAGGATGAATCTTGACGCGGGGCTTGCGTCCACGAAGATAGCGGCCGACGCCCATCACAGTACCGCCTGTGCCAACGCCTGCGACAAAGGCGTCGGGCGCACGATTACAGGCTTCGAGCTGTGACCAGATCTCAGGACCGGTTCCGGCAAAATGGGCCTGTATATTGGCCTGATTCGAGAACTGGCAGGGCAGAAAGACATGCGGGTTGTCGGCGGCGAGCTCTTCCGTAAGGCGGATGGCGCCAAGAAAGCCGCCCTGCTCGCGCGAAACTGGAACAACCGCTGCTCCGTAGCCACGCAGAAGCTGAGCGCGCTCAGAGCTCATCCAGTCCGGCATGAAGATGGTGACGGGATGGCCAAGGGTGCGGCCGAGAGCAGCGCACGAGATGCCGGCGTTCCCGCTTGTGGCCTCGACGATGGTGTCGCCAGGACGAAGAGTGCCACGAGTGTAGGCATCGCGGAAAACCTCAAGTACCATACGATCTTTGATCGAACCGGTTAGATTCATGCCCTCCCACTTGGCGTAAAGGGTACGCGGCCGTCCGCGGAAGCTGAAATCTACGGCGAGTAGAGGGGTGTTCCCGATGACATGCGTCAGTGCCTCAAGGCGAGAGGAGGTCGTGGGTTCGAGGATGGCGGCTGTTGCGTACACAGGTTAATGCTAGGGGTTTAGCTAACCCAATGGAATAACGTTTGTATTTTCTTACAGATCATCTGACCTTACATTACTCGGTAGAGTACGGCATCAGCCCGCTCTTTATAAGGAGCTTGAACGAGATGATGAATATGATGGTTTCGGAGGTAACGACTGCGACTCTCTTTACCAGAGAGTTTAGGGGATAGACGGGATGACAGGGTTCCACTCAATCAGAGAAGCGAGAACGATGGAGGTCTGAGTTGCCACATAGGGCGCGAGAGAATCGATAATCCTTTCGAGATGCCCAACGTCGCGAACGGCGACCTGAACGATAAAGCTTTCGGCACCGGTGACGCGGTGGCACTCCCGCACTTCAGGGACACGGCGCGCAACCGTGGCAAAGCGCTCCAGCTTATCGCCCGCGATAGTGACCTTAATAAAAGCACGTAGCGGAAGGCCTACCGCAACTGGGTCAACCTGCGCGTGATATCCGCGGATAGCACCGGAGTCTTCCAGCTTTCGCACGCGCTCGATCACTGCGGGAGTTGAGAGCGAGACGCGACGGCCAAGTTCAGCGAAGGGCAGGCGGGCATCTGTCTGAAGTTCTGCAAGAATGGCGTAGTCGACTGCATCGAAGCGGGACGTTGGGGCGGGACCGGGCTTAGGCATACGTGGAAATAAAACAGCAAAGGGAAGCAGCTCACGCTACTCCCCTTCGCAAATCTTGGATCTCAGTCTAGGGTTGAACTACCGGTTCAGCATAACGATCTAGAGAGGTTGAACGTCAGAAGCTTGCCAGCCCTTAGGTCCCTTGACCACGTTAAACTGAACGGCTTGGCCTTCCTGAAGGCTCTTAAAACCGTTGGAGTTGATGGCGGAGTAGTGAACGAACACGTCCTCACCGTTCTGGCGGCTGATGAAGCCAAAGCCCTTCGCATCGTTAAACCACTTCACCGTTCCCTGTTCCATGTTGAGAGATTTCCTTAAACCTTTGAATTTGCCGCTTGATTCAAATCGGTGTTGCAACGGTGCAAGCTTGCAGATGGCCAATCTGTTTCTTACGATGAGCAGAGGTTAGCACAGGCGAGAAATATTTTGGTGGAAAAGTTCACGATTTACTAACAGTTGCACACGTCTCTGTGCAAGTACGGATGAGCTTAGTGCGAGGGCGGACCAATCGAGGGAAGATGCTCTTGAACGATGGCCTCCGCGCGGGCGAGAACCTGACCCAAAGTGAAGTGTGTGGAGTCGATGAGGATAGCATCGGCGGCAGGTCTCAAGGGCGAATCAACTCGATTTCGGTCGCGGGCGTCGCGTTCCTTCAGCTCCTGAAGAATGGCCTCTGAAGATGGTACGGCCGGGGATCCGGGAGGAAGCTGCTGAAAGCGGCGATTGCCCCGGACACCCGGGTCGGCATCGAGAAAGATTTTGACCTCCGCATCGGGAAAGACGGCTGTCCCGATGTCGCGACCTTCCATCACGACACCCCCACCCGCACCCATCAGACGTTGCTGTGCGACCATCCAGGCACGAACGCCGGGGTGGATCGAAACGCGGGAGGCGCCGGCGGTGACGTCGGATTCGCGAACGCGGCGCGTGACGTCGGTGCGGTCGAGCAAAACGCGATTTCCCTCGCGGGTGGGCTCGAGAGTGATGGTGGTATATCGGGTGAGCGCGAGAAGAGGGGCTTCCTCGTCGAAGTCGAGATCGTTCTCGATTGCCTTAAGAGCAAGCGCGCGGTACATGGCTCCCGTCTCTAGATTGAGCAGGCCAAAGTGGCAGGCCAGATGCGCGGCAAGGGTGGACTTTCCCGCTCCGGCCGGTCCATCTATAGCGATGATGGGACGGGTTCGAGACGGTGCGGCGGGTTGATCCGAAGAGAAAGGCTCAAGCGGCATCAGGCCTCATCTCCCTTGGGCTTGTACTTGCGAGCTGGTGGGCGCTTTCCCCAGGGCTTGGCGTTTCCCTTGAACTTGTCAAAAGTGCCGGCGCCGGGAGCATCGGGTGCGGAGCGCGAAGGCCTGAAGGGCTTTCCCGCGCCGCTGTTGGAAGCGGGACGAGCACCGAAGGGTTTCTTTCCCGCAAAGCCGCCTTCACGACGGGGCGGAAATCCGCCCTCACGACGGGGAAAGCTACTCCCTTCCGCGCGCGGAGAAAAGCCTTCTCTGCGAGGAGCAGAATCAGAGCCTTCCCGTCGGGAAAATGGCTTGCTGCCGAAGGACTTCGACCCGGCAAAGCCACCGCCGGAAGGCGCAGAACGATCGCTACCGAAACGCTGTGGAGGGCGGCTGCCATCGCCATCGCGCGACGGTCGCGGCGTCCGGGGAGCATCGAACTTGCGGAATGGTGGACGGCCGCCGACTTCGGCATCGCGATCACGGCTGAAGCGAGGCTTGCCGGCGAAGACAGGACTGCTGTCAGAGCCACCCGCGCGGGCGCCGGAGTCAAAGCTGCGACGCGGTGGACGGCTGTCTTCTTTTGATGGGGCGGCATTGTCGCGGCGGAAGGGTAGCCGCTCCCGATCGCCGGCGGAGCGTTCGGGGTCAAAGGGCTTGCGCGGGAAGCTGGGTTTCGAGCCAAAGGATGGCTTGCCGCCAAAGCCGGGTTTGTTGCCGAACTGGCGTGGCGGGCGGGAGTCGCCGGCCCCGGAGTGAGAAGTAAAGTCGCGGCGGGAGTCCCGGGGCTGAAAGCGGTCGCTGCCACCCTCGCGAGGGGCGCGGCTGAAGCTCGGGCGATCACGATTGAAGGCAGGACGGTCTGAACTGTTGCGGTCGCTATGAAATGCCGGTCGATCGCCGCCAGGACGATCACGACTGAAAGCAGGCCGGGCTTGGCTGGAACGATCGCCACTGAAATGATTACCGCTGAAGCTCGGGCGATCACGATTGAAGGCAGGGCGGTCGCTTGCGGGGCGGTCACGCTGGAAGGCAGGCCGATCCCCGCCAGAGCGTGATCGATCACCGTAGGCAGGCTTGCTGCCGAAGGCAGGTTTTCGGCCGAAGCCGCCAGACTTGCTGCCAAAGGCGGGACGGCCACCTGCTGGACGAGGACGCTCCGGACGGGTGCCAGCGTCAAGGTCGGTGTCCTTGTCCGGTGCGGCGCCGTCCGTGGCTGCGGCAACGCGATCGGCACGGGCCTGCTTCTCCTCGTCCCATGGCTTGTTAAAGGTGGGAGGGACGGATTTGGCGGCAAAGCGATCTCCCGCATCCCTGCGGTCGGGGCGGCTATCCGGCCGGCTGCGATCTGACGGTGCGCGGAAGGGCTTGGGACGATCGGCGGTTCCGGTGCCGAGCTTGCGCGGTTTCGATACGAACTTCTTGATGCGGGAGCCGTCTTCGGTGAGCACAGGGATGTCGTTAACATCCGACTCCCTCGTTGATTCAAAGAGCGGCAGGTCGCCCGAGATGTGAAGGTGATGTTTGCCCTCGACTGTGATGGTCTCGAGCTGGCGAGCGCCCGAGAGAGCGTGGAGGACATCGCGCACACGCGAGCGAGGGGCGAGCGGCGAGAGAAAGGTCTCGATCTCGTCCTCTGTGGCAAGAATTGCCTGGCCAAGGAAGAGGGAGACAAAGGTGGAGAGAGCGGTGGGCTGGCCGGCGTTAGCCCCGGTCTTGATCTGCTTGGTAAACCGAGTCGTGATGGGCTCCCACAGGGTAGGCTTGCCGCCGGGCTGAGGGACAGGGATCACGCGAAGCTGCTGCCAGAGCTCGGAGAGGGCGCGCAGAACGGCGGCCTCGGTGACCTCCTTGCCAAGATCACCGACCAGATCGTATGCACTTTTGGATCCGTTCTCGACGAGCAGAGTGTAGGTATTCGCGGCCAGCGGCGAGACCTTGGTGGCACCGGAGGTAGCGGGCGGCTGCTTCCAGGCCTTGTCGCCGCGCAGGGTAAAGATATAAGGAAAAGCCGCGGCGGAGGCAATAAAGTCGGGCGCTTCGGCGGTGGTGCTAGGCAGCCCAAGCAGATTGAGCGGAATGGCAGAGCCATCAGCCACCAGACGCGCGAGCAGAGCGCGGGCAGTCGCGGAGGCCGTAAGCGAGGGGTTCGCGTTGGTGCCACCAAGCGTAGCTTCAACAAAGGTCGGTGCCGGGACGCCGGAGAACTGGGGCTTTGCGGCGAAGAGGAGAAGGCCGGCGCGGTTCAGAAACTCGCGGGCGCCGGATAGAGTAAGAATGGCGACAGACGGGGCGACAGGCACAGAGGTCTCCTGAGGCAACGACGCTTCGGGATCGGAGACGTCGATGCCGGGATGCTCCACTGCCTCATCTACACCAGCATCCGCAGACTCAGACTCGCCGTAATCCGCTATCGGCTCTGTCCCTAATTCGGATGGCTCTGTCTCCTGCATACCTTCGGGCGATACTGGCGTTGGCGCCACGATGATGTCGTAGTCCTGCGCATTGGTGCTGTCGAACGGCCCGGCGACGACTGGTTCCGGGGTGTTCTGATGCCAGAGGACGGAACGTGCGGCGGCAATCTGCGTGGCCGAGGGAATCTGCTGGGTGCTCAAGGTGTGGTGCCTTTCAAGGTGGCCCGCTGAGGACGAAAGTCGATCTAAATGGTGCGTTCAAGGCGGATTGCCCTGGAAGCGCCGCTTCGGCTGTATTCCCGATCGTGTGCCTGTGATCTTTTGCCCAGGATCGAAGGACGGTTCCGAAACCTGGATGCTGCGTGGTGCACGTCGCACGCTTATTGCGTCGTGCCGTCTCTGAAGACTACGGCTGCGAGACGCTGCTTTAACCATACAGGACGGGAATGGCCCAAGTGGGCCGGAATCTGACGATGATCGTACTTCAGGTGATCGTACTTCAGGTGCGCTGGAAGGCGCGCGCGATGTCGCGGTGAGAGTATCGAAGCGCAATCGGCCGGCCGTGGGGGCAGCTGGTGGGGTGTTCGGTCTGCGCGAGCGCATCCAGCAGCCAGGCGAGCTTCGCCGATTCAAGCGGCGTGTTGATCTTGATGGCTGCATGACAGGCGATGGAAGCAGCAATGCGGCGGGCGCGGGTGCCGGCGTTCTCGACCTGATCGTCCGGCGTTGGCGACGAGAGGATATCTTCAAGGGTGAGCTCGAGTTCCCTGCCTTCGAGCCCGGTGGGCGCGGCTTTGATAGCGAGGGTGCGCGGGCCGAAGGGCTCGGCCTCAAAACCGTTGCGCTCCAGCTCTTCGGCAAGCGCGGCGAAGCGGATCATCTGCTCGGGCAGCAAATCGATGAGCAGCGGCATCAACAGGCGCTGGCGCTGCGTGCCCTCGGTGCGGCGCTCGCGCAGCACTTTTTCAAACAAAATGCGCTCATGCGCGACATGCTGGTCGATGATCCACAGACCTTCGTCGTTGGTGGCGAGGATGAACGAGTCGCGCAACTGGCCGAGCGGCTTGAGGGTGGAGAGCGCATTCAGGGTGTCTTCGATATGCGGACTGGCGGGCATGGCAGTGCTGGCTTGAGAGAGAGCCGCGTGCGGGTCGGGGTAGCCGACAGGGATCGGCGCGGCGTCGAAGCTGAGGCGGCCGGCTTCGGGCGGGAGCGTTGGTGCGGCGAGCACAAAGGGTACGGCATCG
Organism: uncultured Acidobacteriaceae bacterium; assembly: GCA_964244225.1. GTDB lineage: Bacteria > Acidobacteriota > Terriglobia > Terriglobales > Acidobacteriaceae > Edaphobacter. The sequence goes on along the minus strand of CAXTJC010000137.1, from coordinate 736 downwards.
GTCGCAAGCGGGTCGGGGTCGGACTGGCGCCCGTGGAACGCGGCGGGGGCTCGGCCAGGCTGATGGAAGGGATCCTTGATGCCGGTGAGCGGAGCAGCGCCAGGCGCATACAGGCCGGGATCCCCATAATGCAGAGTTTCGGAGGCTGGGCTGAGTAAGCGGCCCGGTTGCAGGTCGGGGCTCGGCTCGCCGGGCAACGGACTGACATCAATCATCAGCGACGAGTTGAGGTCGTGTGGGCCGCCGGTCAGCGCATTGGCGAAGCTTGCGGCAGGGCGTGCCTGAATGAGCGCGGCACGAACCGTATCGCGCAGAAAGTCGTGCACGAAGGCGGGCTGGCGAAAGCGGACCTCGGTCTTGGCGGGATGGACATTGACGTCAACCTCCTCGGGCGGCATCTCGAGAAAGAGCAGGACGACAGGGAAACTTGTAGGCGGAAGTATATTGCGATACGCCTCGGTGAGCGCGTGCAGGACGAGGCGATCGCGGATAAGGCGGCGATTCACAAAAACGTAAATCGAGTTGCGATTAAGCTTCTGGAGCTCAGGTTTAGATATAAAGCCGGAGATGCGAAAAAACCCGGGATCGGGCGCCTCGTAGTCTTCGTCGCGCTTCCAGGGCGGGGGCTCGGGCAGGCCGGCGCGGCGGAAGTCCATCTCGGCGGCGAGCGGAAGCATGAGGGCGGAGGTCTCGCGGCCGAAGATCTGGAAGAGGCGGTCTGACGAACTCGAGACCG
>CAXTJC010000136.1:0-7410 GCA_964244225.1 uncultured Acidobacteriaceae bacterium | reverse complement strand
AGACTCCCCCGTAGATGCGCAGGTTTCAGACGAGTGGAAGAGCAAGATCATGCACGCCCGCATGGTGATCGACGGACAGGCGATCATGGCGTCAGATGCACCTCCAGGACGTCAGGATACGCCGGCCGGCTTCAATGTATCTCTCTCCGTGCCATCGGTGGCGGAGGCGGAGCGAGTCTTCGCCGGCCTCAGCGAAGGCGCGCAGCGCATCACCATGCCGCTAGGCGAAACCTTCTGGGCAAAACGATTCGGTATGTTCACGGACCGCTTCGGCGTGCCATGGATGGTGAACGGCGGAGAGTGAAACGCACTAGCCGTCAGTGCCGGTTGCGCTGTCGATCGCTAGGGGTAGGCGCCCGTCGAGGCGCTGCTTCAACGTGTCGGCCAGCCGGATCGCAAGAGCCACAATCATCTGGGTCGGGTTGCAGTGACCGCCCGTGGGGAAGGTGGAGCTCCCTGCGATGTAGAGGCCGTGAATCCCGTGCACCGCGCCATGGCGATCGACCACGCCGTGCTGCGGGCTGTCCGCCATCCTCGTGGTCCCCATAGGGTGGGCTACATCGGGAAACGTATCCGGGGGGAAGGCCTCCCCTTTGCCAATCCACTCCGCCAGCTGCGGCGCGACCTCCCCGATGCTGCTGAAGTGCGCAGCCACCAGCGTCGCCATGCGGCGGATCGTGCGCGCCTCCACCTCGTGCGTGCGCCAGTCAATCTGTGAGATCCGCTTGCCATGGCGATCGCGCCGTTCGGAGAGCCGGACGCGGCTGTTTGGATCGGGAGCCTGCTCGCACATGCAGACCAGCTCCAGGCGCTTGAGCTTGTGCGGCGTTCCCTTACGGGCGAGAAAGTAGTTGTACAGCCCGCGGGTAAACAGGCGCGGGTGGGATGCAATCAGAAGAGAATCCCGCCGCACGTTGCTCCGGTCGTTGAGCAGACGCGTAAAGGCGCTCCACGGATCGTCCGGCGCGATGATCTCCCGGATAAAAGCGGAGCAGTTGACCAGGCGCTCTGATCGCTGCAGCGCAGGGCTGAGGCGGAATCCGCGCAGATAGCGATTCTCGCCGGTATCGCTTTTAACGCGATAGGAGAGGAACTGCTTGCGTAGAGGACGCGAGACCCGCGGAAAGACGCCGACGGTATCGCGCGGATGATCCATGAGAAAGCGGCCGACAAGATCATTCGCATTCCCCAGGCCGCCCTGCACCCGCTGATCGGACGCCAGCAGAAGGCGGGCGTTCTCTATACCTCCGGCGCAGACGATGACCGTTCTGGCCTGCACACGATGCACCCGCCCCTCGGGTGTGACTACGTCCAGGCCCGAGACGATCGAGCCCGCGGCGTCGGTGTGGAGGCGCAGCACGGTCGCATGGGTGACCAGCGTGACGTTCGTACCGAGCCGCCGCAGCAGATGCCTGCCAAAGCGCATGAAGTCACGCCGCGAAACCTCATCCCGGCTCAGCTGCCAGAAAAAAGGCAGCAGATACTGTGGATCGGCACGTTGCGCCGGCACGGCACGACCAGCCAGCTTCCAGAACCGGTCGTCGCTGAAGCCGGTGCCGACGCCCAGGCCCAGGTACTCCCGCGATCGCTCGAGATAGCGCGTGAGATGGTCCAGGGGAAAGGGCCAGCCGCTGTGGGGCAGCCACTCCCGGTGCTCAAAGTCGATCTCGTCAAAGGGAGCGCAGCGGCCGGTCCACGTATGCGAGCTGCCCCCCACGATGCGATTCCGAACCTGCCACTGGTTGAGCACACGGCTGCGGCCTACGCTCTCAATCTCATTGAGAGAGTCCGCACGCTCCTGGCGATCGAAGCCGCCACTCTCAAGCAGCAACACCCGAAGCGCGGTTCCGGAGAGCTCGCGCGCCATGGTACTGCCCGCGGGACCTGTTCCGATGATGCAGACGTCACACTCGAGACTTGAGGCGTCCCCAACGCTTGAGATATCACCAACGCTTGAGACATCACCGAGGGCCTGCAGATCGATATGGGGCATGCACCCTGACTTCCTCTACGAAGCGCTTCTTTTGAGGGGAATGATGTGCAACTATCGCATCGATTCCAGCTCTCGGAAACGTAAACCGGGTCTCGCTTGAGCATGCTGCATTCCCGCGGGAATACTTTGCAGCGGTGAAAGCGCGCGCTCAGAGGGTTGCGGAAGAGGCCGGCGCCGTGAGCTTCTTCACGATATTGGTCGTAGAGAATCCTTCGACGGTCGGGACAATCTCTACCCGGCCACCGGCGGCTTGTACAACTTCGTGGCCGACAACCGTATCGACGGTGTAATCGCCGCCTTTTACCAATACGTCGGGGCGAAGCGTTTGGATGAGATCGAGCGGCGTGTCCTGCTCAAAGAGGACGACGGCATCGACTGAGGCGAGGGCGGCCATGACGCGGGCGCGCTCGCGCTCACCAACGATTGGGCGAGTCGGGCCTTTCAGGCGGCAGACGGAGGCGTCGGCGTTGAGACCGAGGATCAGCTTCGAGCCGAAACGGTGACAGTCCTCAAGCAGGGTAATGTGGCCGACGTGCAGCAGGTCGAAGCAGCCGTTGGTGAAGACGATCGTCTCGCCGGTGGCCCGCCACTCGGCCACGCGGGCGCGGGCGCCCTCCAGCGTAAGAATCTTCTCGGCGGAGACGACGCCCGAGCTGGGGGTCAGCACGGCGACGAGCTCCGCGGCCGAGACCGGGACCGTGCCCATCTTGCCGACCACGATGCCGGCCGCCAGATTGGCAAGCTCGACCGAGGTGCTGACCGGCACAGCCGCGGCGAGGCAGGCCGCCAGTGTGGCGATGACGGTATCGCCGGCGCCGGAGACGTCGAAGACCTCGCGGGCACGGGCCGGGTGCTCCTCGATTGCGGGTGTGATGCCGCCGGCAGGCGCGCGCAGGATGGCGATTCCCTTCTCCGATCGGGTGACGGTGAGGAACTGAAGTTCATGCTCGGCGACGAGCGCTTGGCCGGCGGCGAGCAGCGCGGGGGTATCAGCGACAGGAAGCTGTGTGGCGGCCGAGAGCTCGGCCAAGTTAGGGCAGACGGTCGTTGCGCCGCTGTACTTCGAGAAGTCGTGGGTCTTGGGGTCTGCCAGTACCGGAATACCCCGAGTGCGCGCGGCTCTAATAACGGCCGCGCAGAGCTCCGGGGTAAGCGCGCCCTTGGCATAGTCGGAGAGCACCACGGCGTGGACCTTGGCGGTCAGGTCGACGGCGCGCTCGCGGAGGCGGTCGAGCTCGACGGCGGGAATAGGGTCGGAGGACTCGATATCCAGCCGCAGGAGCTGCTGACGGCGGCCGATGATGCGGGTCTTGGACGCCGTAGGGCGGGACGACGAGACCATGCCGAGCGTGTCAACGTGAGCGGCTTCAAGCAGGCTGGCCAGCTGCGTCTGCTCGGCATCGTCGCCCCACAGGCCGGCAAGAAAGGTCTGGCAGCCAAGGCCGGCGAGGTTGAGCGCGACATTGGCGGCGCCGCCTGCGCGATCGTAGCGCTGCGCGTGGCGCAGGACAGGAACGGGCGCTTCGGGAGAGATGCGGTCGACCTCGCCCTGGATGTAGCGGTCCAGCATGACATCGCCAATGACAAGAATGCGGAGGTCGTGGAAGCCGCCTTCAAGGAGGCCGAGCAGGATGTGGAGATCTGGCAGCATGCGCCTTCAATCCTCTCACCTTCCGTCAGGATTTTCGAGGCGACAGGCAGCGTGAGTGCATGTCCGGGAAGGGGTTACGCCTGTCGCTCAGGGTGCTAGGCGGGGCTGTTAAGATCCGGTTGCGACAAAGGGGTTGTATGGACGCCTTCGGCCCCGGTCTGCCACAATAAACGAGCAATCGGATCGCGCGACATCTGCGTGCGAGCCGCGAAACGAAGTTCTCCCCTGGAGCGTTCATGAGCACAGTACAAATTGGAAGCAAGCAGGTTGGCGATGGTCAGCCCTGTTACGTCATCGCCGAGGTCGGCATTAATCACAACGGCGACATCGATCTTGCCAAGCGATTGATCTCCGTCGCGGCCGCCGCTGGATGCGATGCCGTCAAGTTCCAGAAGCGCACAGTTGAGATCGTCTACACCGAAAAGGAGCTGTCGACGCCGCGGCCGAACCCATTTGGCGAAACGAACGGAGACCTGAAGCGAGGTCTCGAATTTGGCCAGGAAGACTACGAAGAGATCGCCAGCTTCTGCAAGTCGCTGAAGATTCCTTGGCTGGTCTCGCCGTGGGACGAGCAGTCGGTGGACTTCATGGAGAAGTTCGACACACCGGTCTACAAGATCGCGTCGGCCTCGCTTACAGACGACAACCTGCTGAAGCACGTACGCTCGACCGGCAAGCCGATCTTCGCCTCGACCGGCATGAGCACGTACGACGAGATCGATCACGCGGTCCAGGTACTGGGCAAGAAGGATCTGATCCTGATGCACACCACCTCAACCTATCCCGCCAAGTACGAGCAACTGAATCTGCGCGCGATTCCGGAGATGCACGCCCGGTACAACGTGCCGATCGGCTACTCGGGCCATGAGACGGGCATTCCGACGACAGTGGCGGCCGCGGTTCTGGGCGCCTGCGCGGTCGAGCGTCACATCACGATGGATCGCGCCATGTGGGGCTCGGATCAGTCGGCCTCGCTTGAGCCAAACGGCATCAGCCGGCTGGTTCGCGACATTCGCCTGGTCGAGCAGTCGCTCGGTGACGGCGTGAAGCGCGTCTACGAAGAAGAGGTTCCAGTGATGAAAAAGCTTCGGCGCGTGGGAGCGGCTGTTTAACGCATGCCCTCTCCTACCCGAACCCTCGATGGCCTGGAGACACTCCAGGCCATCGCCTTTGATGTCGATGGCGTGTTGACTGACGGCAAGCTCACCTGGGGACCGAACGGCGAAGAGTCGAAGACCTTCGCGTTCTCGGACATCATGGGCATCTCGCTGGCGCGCCGGCTGGGCCTGAAGCTAGCTCTGATCTCGGGCGAGAACTCGCCGCACGTAACCCGCTACGCTGAAAAATTGAAGATGCACCACGTCGTGAAGGGCTGCCGCGACAAAGCCACGGCGCTGCGAGAGTTTGCGGAAAAGTTTTCCGTTCCGCTCGAGCGAAACTGCTTCTTCGGTGATGACGTCAACGATCTGTTTGCCATGGAGATTGCCGGCATGTGCGCGTGTCCGAAGAACGCCGCGGAAGAGGTCCTGGAGTACGTCGGCCAGCACGGATTCGTCGCGTCGCAGCATGGCGGACACGGTGCCGTGCGCGAGTTCGTCGATGCCATCTTGAAGGCGCGCGGGTTGCGCGGACGCGACGTCTTTCTCCTGCGGCCACCGGAGTAAGCGACGGGGTACAATTTTAATGGCGACTGTTGCGGAAAACTCGGTATCAGTTTCGGCAGCTCTTCTGCAACAGGCAAAGCGTTATGCCATAGAAGAGGGCAGGCCGGTTGAGGCGTTGCTTGAAGAGGCGTTGGCGCTCTACATGGAGGTTGAGCCAAGGTTTCATATGACGGCTCGGATGCATCGGCAGAGGGCGACGGAGATGGGTCTCACTCTGGATGACTATGTCATGAGGGTTGTAAAAGAGAGTCGCGCAGAAGAGCGGGAGCGGCAGCAGACTGCGTGAGTCTGCGAGTCGTGCTTGATACGAATGTGCTTATCTCAGCGCACATCTACGGCGGAGTACCGCTTAAGGTTCTCCGCCGAATCTCTACGCCGGAGTTCAGCAGATAATTTCGCAGCCGCTTGTTGACGAATTGCAGCGAATTCTCAAACACCGCTTCGATTGGCCCGACGCTGACCTTCTTAGTCTGACGAAAACAACTTTAGAGCGTAGCTTACTGGTTTCTCCTTCAGTGGCGGTTCAGGCCTGCCGTGATCCGGACGATAACCGCGTTCTCGAGTGCGCTATTGCAGGCAGGGCCGATCTCATCCTTACGGGCGATCAAGATTTTTTCTCAATCAACTCCTACGCCGGTATCTCCATCGTGACGGTGCGAGCGTTTCTTGATTCGCTTCCCTTCTAATATTTCTTCTTGCCAGCGGTTACGATAGAGACTGACATGAAGCTCTCTGATTACGTGCTGAAGTTTGTTGCCGATCTCGGCATCAAGGATCTCTTTCTTGTGACCGGCGGCGGTGCGATGCACCTGAACGCCTCTCTCGGTGCGGAGACGCGCATCCGACCCATCTGTAACTCGCATGAGCAGGCATCGGCTATCTGCGCCGAAGGCTATGCCAAGGCGACGAATGGCCTGGGCGTCTGCATGGTTACGACAGGGCCGGGCGGAACCAATGCGGTGACGGGCGTCGCGGGCGCGTGGCTGGATTCGACGCCGACCCTCTACATCTCCGGCCAGGTAAAGCGGCCCGATCGCATGTTCGACGCACAGACCGGCAAGCCGCTCGGCATGCGGCAACTGGGTGTGCAGGAGATCGACATCTGCTCCATCATTCGGCCGATCACTAAATACGCGGAGACGATCCTGGAGCCGAAGGATATTCGCTATCACCTGGAGAAGGCGGTCTACCTGGCCATGCACGGGCGGCCGGGGCCGGTGTGGATTGACATCCCGCTGGACGTGCAGGCCTCGCCGATCGAGGAGACCGAGCTGCGCGCGTTTGATCCCAGCGATCCCGCGGAGAAGGCCTCGCTGGGCAACATCACCGGGACCGCGGACGTGCCGGCGGACGTGGCCGCGATGATTGAAGCCTTCAACCGCTGCGAGCGGCCGCTGTTGTTTGCCGGCAATGGCATTCGGCTGGCACGCGCGGAGGCGGAGTTCGAGGAGTTGCGGCAGTATCTTGGCGTGCCTACGGTCGCGACTTGGTGCGCCGCGGATCTGGTTCCGTCCGACGATCCGACCTACGTTGGCCGGCCGGGGTCGGTCGCCGCGCGCGGAGCAAACTTCGCACTGCAGAACTCAGACTTCCTTCTGGCGATCGGGGTACGGCTGGACTTCGCCATCACCGGCTACGCACCGCAGAATCTGGCGCGCGAGGCCCATAAGGTTGCAGTCGATATCGACCCGGCAGAGTTACAGAAGCTCTTCCCCTATCTGCAGCAGCCGATCTGCGCGGATGCGAAGGTCTTCCTCACCGAACTGCTGAAGCATAAGGACAAGCTGAAGCCGCGCAACCTCAAGCCGTGGCTCGATCGCTGCGCGGACTGGAAGACGCGCTACCCGGTCGTGACGGACGAGCACCGCAAACCCGAGGGCCTGGTCTCGATCTTCAACCTGGCCGAGGTGCTCGGAACTGAAGTAAAGCCCGAAGACCGGCTGGTCGTCGGCAACTCCGGCTCCGGCATCGAGATCTACCTGCTGGCCTGCCCCACGTTGCACTCGCAGCGGCTCTATCACACGGCCGGTCTGGGATCGATGGGCTACGCCATCCCCATGGCCATTGCGGTCGCGATCGCCAATCCCGGCCGCGAGGTCATC
>CAXTJC010000135.1:0-7464 GCA_964244225.1 uncultured Acidobacteriaceae bacterium | reverse complement strand
GACCTCAAACCGGCTGGCCGGTCCGCCGTGCAGCTTGGTGAAGATCTCCAGGAAGATCGAAATGGCGCCCAGGCCTGCAATCACGCAGGGCTCCATGGCGACGACCGTTCCGGTGGCGCGTGTGCGGGGATCGACCGTGAGCGCCGTGGTGATATCGCTGGCGGCCTTGTCCTCGAGCAGGGCGGCCTCGAGCACGGTGCGGATGCGCTTGCTTTTCCAGTCCATCGCTATCGATCCTATCGGCTGCGGGCTAAGCGGTCGAATGCCGGGTCGTCGAGCGGCCAGGAGCATCTTACTGCCAGACAGGCTCGCCGCAGGCGTCGCGCAAGCATCGCCGCTCAAGAATCGCGCCAGAATAGCGCAAAGGATCAAGTTCGATGGGACCGGTACCGTACCTCACGTCCGTGACGCTCACCCGCCAGCTTGCGTATCTGCTGCTTCTGGCGCTCCCGATCGCGTGCGCCACCTGGACGGTAACCCATGAGGAGGTCTTCCGCGAGCCGCGTGAGTTCTGCCGGGACAAGAGCCAGAACTGCAAGCCGCTCGTCATGCGGAAGTTCTTCTATCTCTTCACCTGCGAGTACTGCTTCAGCCACTATGTCACCGCCTTCTTCCTGCTGCTGACCCGCTTTCAAATGCTCTACGAAGGCTGGCGCGGCTATCTGATTGCATGGTTCGCCCTCGTCTGGGTGGCAAACTTCTACATGAGCCTCTACAACCGGCTGCGGCTGGACATCAAGCACGAGAATGTGGCGATTGCCGTCGATCAGGTGGAGGTTGAGGAGAAGAAGGCTGCCATCGAAGGCTAACTCCCGCTCGCGAGCGGCCATCCTACTGTACCGAGGGAAACAGTATGGCAGAGCAGGAAAAGACAGGCGAAGCAACACCGGAGCCGCGTGGATTGGGGGAGCACACACGCGGATTGGCCGGTGAGTACGCGCACGAGCAGGGCTGGGGTCTGAACGAAGCGGAGCGAACCGCACTGCCTGAGGGCCGCCAGCTCACGTACGGTGGCAAGGAGTATGACTATAGCGCGCGAGACTTTGGCGATGAGCCGACAGATATGACCGGTGCCGAAGGCGGAAAGGCCGATGAACTCGAGAAATATGTTGAAGAGGTGCTTGGCGGCTTGACCCAAGGCATCGGAGCTGAAGAATCCAGGAACAACTCCACGCAAAACACGACGCCTAACAGTTCCAGCAACGAGAAGGAGTAAACGATGGCAGAGAAGCATGAGAGCAAGGCAAGCGAGCAGGCAATGCACGAGAACGACGCTCACACACGCAAGGTAAACAGCCACGATGCCGTACCGGGCGATGACACGGCGCACGCCCACTCGCACGCCGCGCATCTGGGAGACGCCCATGAGAAGACCAAGGCAGAGGGCAACCAGCCTGGTGGGTCGAAGGTCGGCGAGCTCCGCGAACCGGCGCACGAAGTCGGCCGCATCGGGAAGGAAAATCAACGGAAGTAAAGCTGAAGCGACCTCTCAGCAAGCGGGCAGTCCAAAAAGACGGCCCGCTTTAGCGATGATCGACGCGCTTCAGACGAACGAACTGCAGCACATCGGGAAGAAACTCTGCTAGCTCGTCGCCGATTGCGGCGCCACCGACCCCGGTCCCCCACGTCTTCATCACATTGCTGGCACCCTGATTGCGATCCGGGTAGTACGTCTGCGCCAATGCGGAGGCGCCCAGATATCCTCCGAGGAGGGCGAAATTGATCGTAGACCGACCGCCATCGGTTCGCCCAATGACTGGACGAGTCCCTGCATAGATGACCCGCTTGAAGAACTTCTGCTTGGAACCGAGCTGATAGTAGCGCGGATCTTCCCGCAGAACCGCTGCCAGAACGCCTTCAGAGAAGATCTTTTGACTGGTGCCGCGGGCCACTGACGCGCCAAGGCGCTGACCGAAGGCGCCGGAGTCCCTGCCGTAGTTCGGACTGCGATCAAACGCGTGAGAGTAGCCCGCTGAGATGATCTCGCCGGCTATGCTGAACGGCGAAATCGAATCACGCAGACTGCCCACCAGCTTGTCCTGCGCCCTCTGGTGAATACCTATCTGGCCGGGTGCGACTGCTACATCCGTCGGAGTGGGAACGCGTGGCGTGGCAAGCCGCTGCAACGGGTTCAGGCTCGGCTGGCTGCCCTCTTTCTGGTTGGCAATCTGGCCGAGCGGTTCAGGATCTTCGGCCTCAACCGAGCTCGAAACGCCCGGAGCCTCGGGCAGCGCAGCGATAGCAATGCCCGCCCGCTCGAAAGGCGCAGACTGAAGAACAACGGCTGTCGGCGCGTTTTGAGCGAGTACAGCTGGCACGGCAAGCAGAAACACAGCTGAAGCCGGGACGGCGATGCGAAGATGCGGGCATCGGAAGGAAAGAAATCGATGGTGCAAAGAAGCCTCTTGATTTTCCGGCCTGCATACCGGGCTGCAGAGCCTTAACGCGTTCCAAGCTTGTAGCGTCTACATCATCAGATGTGTCACGAGTTAGACGCTGCTGGCTTACTCCTGTTGTGGTAACTTCTCGGTCGGACGGTTAGAGTGCGGCCGAAGTTGCATTTCGCAGCGTGCCATGGTTCGGAGCGCCTGTTATCGAGGCCGGTACGGAGCCACGGATCGCCGCGCGGAGTGAGGTTGACCGGCGATTTCCCGGGTTCTGATAATCATGGGGTGAGGTGCATATATGACAGCCGGACAGAGTAAGACAGGTTGGGAGGCCGCGATTGAGGATCGAGCGGCACGGGCAGAGGCTGAGGCGCGGCGTGTCGTCGCCTATCTCAACGACGAGATTGTGCCGGAGATTCGTCGCGACAGTTCGCGTGCGCTGCAGGCGATGGCGGAGCGGCTGACGTACCTGGCGGAGCGCCTCGAAGGCCGGCGCTCCACGAGCCGAGCCGGCAGCACAGCCAAGCCAGGCTGGAGGACCGCGGAAGCACCCTGGACCGCGGAAGCATCTTGGAATCCCGAAACACCCTGGAATCCCGATCGTCGGTGAAGCGGAGCGCGAGCATCGGCCTTCACCGGCTGCAACGAGCGGCTCTGTTGGCGTGTGCCCTGGGCCTGACGGGGCTCGCAGGCTGTCATAAAAAATCGCCGCAGGCTGCCCGTGTGTCATCGGCACCCGTGATGCACCGTCCTGCCTCAAAGGACGACGCGGACGCCTCCACAGCAGCGCGTTCGGCGCCGGCCGTGCGCCAGCCTCCAGTCACCTCCGCCGCGGGTCTTCCATCGCTCGAGGTTCATGGCCTGCCCTTCGCGACGGAGATGGGCCTCGCCAGCTGGTATGGGCCGCCCTACGCCGGGCGCAAGGGCGCGGACGGCACAGTCTATGACCAGAACGCTATGACAGCGGCTCATCTGACGCTGGCGCTGGGAACGGTAGTACGTGTGACGAATCTGGTCAACGGGCAGAGCGCCGTGGTGCGCATCACGGATCGCGGCCCCTTCGTGCGGGGTCGCATCATCGATCTAAGTCTGCGTGCCGCAAAGGAGATCGGTGTCTATCGCGCGGGCACGGCAAAGGTGCGGGTGGAGGCGTTTAACGCGCCGCCGCTCAAGCCGAACGTTCTGCCGGGCGGCCGCTGGTGCGTGCAGATCGGCGCCTTCCCGACCGAGGAGGATGCGCTGCAGGAGAAGGCCGATCTGATACAGCGATATCCGGGTGCGAAGGTGATGGAGTTTGCCGGACCGACGGGCCACTGGGTCCGTATTAACCCGAAGATCGCCGACCGCGAGCATGCCTCGGAGATCGCGGACGGAGTGCATCTGCCGGATGCGGCGCAGCCTTATATGGTGCGGACGGATTGAAGTTCAGGGACCCGTTCTGACGCACCTGGCAGCGTCGTGAGAAAGATCGCACAATCCAGCCCCGGTCTGCATCTATAGCATGCAGATCGCAGGAGAGTGAAGCGTCACCACACGGCGGAGACCGTACGGAGGAAGTGAGCGATGGGACTGACGAAAAGAAGGGTCTGCGCGACGGTGCTGCTGGCGATGGCATCTGCGCTCCCGGTCACAGCGCAGCATCGGGGCGACGACCGGAACAACAGCTACTACAACGGGATGCAGCAGGGCTCCCGAGGCGGCTACAACGATCAGTACGATCATCGCCGGTATGACAACCGGGACGAATACAACCGGACGCACGGCGGTATCGGGCCGGGACGTGGGGCGCTGATCGGCGGCGCAGGCGGCGCGGCGCTCGGAGCGGTCTTTGGCGGCGGTCTCAAGGGTGCGCTGATCGGCGGCGGCGCGGGAGCCGGTGTGGGCGCGATCGCCGGCAAGGTGCACCAGGACAACAAGCGGGACGACTGGCGCGACCACCGAAATAGCCGCTAACTTCTATCTGTAACCGTTTCAGTTTCTAACAACGAGAGGACATAAGAGATGACCAGCTTTGGTATGCGGATGGCCGTGGCGGGAGCGATCGCGACTATGATCGCGCTGCCGGTAAGGGCGCAGCAGCAGCCGGCGCCGGTAAAGGACGATTCCGCCGTGACCCTGAAGGGCGCACCCAATAACGCGCCGCACAGCTGGACGACGGAGCAGCTGCTGACCAGCTCCGTCCATGAGGCGTGGATGCTGAGCGGGCGCAACGAGGATCAGTTCTTTGAGATGGTGAAGGAACTCGCCGCGATGAGCGCGCAGAAGCGCGGGCTCTCTCTGCCGGAGACCGATGTGGCCGGCAAGAAGGCGGGCGACATGATCAAGAAACAGGCCCGTAAGGATCCAGACCAGCTGCTCTATGCCGTCGTGGACCAAGCGGTGATGAAGACCGGCGCAAAGACCGGCGGAACCGCTGCGGCGAAGTAGTTTCGTAGCCGATAACGAAACGCCCTGCGGAGATGCGCTTCCGGAGGGCCTCTCCCAGCCGGTCGCGCTGTTTTGCTGCGTCCATCTGCTTTATTGAGTAACGACGAGCGTAATCGGGGCGCTGTGCTCGATGCCGCTCGACCGTGCGTGGCCGGTAACGATGACCGTATAGGTTCCGGGAGTGACATGCGGTGGATACAGACCGCTGCAGCCTGAAAGCGTAACCGCTGCCGCGCAGAGCAGTAACCCTGCGAGCAGATGCGGCAAAGCGATGCGGGGCGATCCATGGCCGCGCCGGCGCAGGCGCGTCATGCCGCTCAGCAGCGTCGTAGGAATCGCAAGAGCAAGCAGTGCGGCGGCTACCGTGCCGGAGCCGCCGCTGGGTGAGGCCGGTACATGATCGGCGGCATAGTTCAGCAGCGCATCGGTATCGACGGTCAGGGTGCCGATAGAGGCATTCTGAGCGGTAAGGTCATGCGTCGCAGGAGAGAAGGTGCAGTGGGCGTTCTGCGGCAGATTGGCGCAGGTCAGATCGATCACATCGGCGAGCGCGCCGGTAGCGTTGATGCTGATTGTCGTCGGTGCATGGTGAGTAGTCGCAATGGTGAGCGTGGTGTCTTTAACCGAGAGAACGAAGTCACTAGCAAGCACGGTGATGGTGGCGCTGGCGGAGGCGCTCGAGAGGCTCGCATCGCCGGAAAAGATGGCGGTTAGAGTGTGGCTACCAACGCTTTGCGGCGTGTAGGAAAAGCTCTGCGCGCCAGCAAGCGTAGCGGTTCCGAGCGTCGTAGAGCCCTCAAGAAACGTGATGTTTCCTGTAAGCGCTGACCCGGGCGCGCCGGGTGCGGAGAGCGCGGCGGAGAGCGTGACTGTGCCGTGCTGGTAGACGGGGTTGGGATTGGCGGTGAGCGTCAGACCGGTGCTCGCGGGGGTGACGTTGAGCGTTGCTGTGGCCGAGGTGCTGGCGGCAAACAACGGCGAGCCGGAGAATGCGGCGGAGAGCATGTAAGTGCCGGCGGCAGGCGATACGGTAAGGCTGGCGCCGCCGCTTGCGTCGACAGGAACAATCCCAAGCGTGGCAGGTCCTCCGGGGCCGTCTGCGAAGAAGGTCACGCTGACGGGGGCGCAGGCCGGGCTGCAGACAGGCGTGTTGATGCGGGTAGACGTCGTCGGCGAGCTGACGCGGGCCGTGAGCGTAACCGGGGCAAAGGCGATCGAATGTGCCGGGGCCGCAAGCTGCAAAGCCGTCGGGTTGAGGAGGATCTGTTCGCTGACCGGCGCGGAGCTGGAGGGCGCGAGAACTGAGCTGCCGGAGTAGCTGGCGGTCAGCGTGTGCGGGCCAACGGCGAGCGTGGAGGCCGTGAGAACGGCATGGCCCGCGGGCGAGATAGGAACACTGCCGAGCGGCAGAGAGCCATCGAAAAAGGTGACGCTGCCGCTAACGCTCGTCCCCGCCGAAAGCAGGGTGCTCAGGTCCGCGCTGAGCGTGACGGGTGCGGTTGCCAGGGCCGAGGGCGCGGGCGTTGCGGAGAGGACCAGCGTAGAGGCTATCCCAGAGACACGCTCGACGACAGAGTTCGACGTACCAAGTAGACCTCCGCCAGCGTCGCTCGCAACGGCAGTAAGCGTGTGGCTTCCCAGGCTGAGCGATCCGGGCTGCAGCACAAAGGCGACCGTAAAGAGTCCGGAGGGCGTGGGTGGCGTCCTGCCAAGCAGCAGGCCGCCGTCGTAGAAGCTGATCGTTACGCTGGACAGGGAAGCGGAGCGAACCGAGGCCGAGAGAGAGATCGACTGCGTTACGGATGCAGGATTGGGCGAGGCCGAGAGATTGATGGTGGCGGAGCCGGCGCTGATGGTCTCGGTCAGCATGGCGGAGCTGGCGATGCTCGCGGCTGTAGCGGGGATGTAGGTGGCGGTAAGGATGTGGCTGCCGGGGCTCGCAAGCGTGACCGGAAGAGCGGCGGTGCTGCTGCCGGCAGCTCCTGCAACCAGCGGCGCGGAGGCAAGCAGCGTGCTGCCTTCAAAGAGGCTGACCGAGCCTGTGGGAGCCGCCACAGTGCCCATGGCCGCGCTGCTCGTCGTGACCGTCGCTGTGTACAGGACCGTGTCGGTCGGGGACGCGGGATTCTTGGAGCTGCTGAGGAAGGTTGTAGTGGCGCTGCCTCCGATCGTGACCGTACATACGCCGCTGCTGGGGCCGTAGCCGGGGTCAGGCTGGAAGGTAACGGTGATGGTGTGGAGGCCGGGCGAAAAGGTAGTGCCGAGCAAGAGGCTGACGAGTCCCAGCTCCGCATGCGACGTCAGCGTGACGGACCCGAGCAGTGTAGCGCCGTCGGTGAAGGAGACTGTGCCGGTCGGCGCAGGGCCGGACGCGGCCACTACCGCTGCGGAGCAGTACACAGGAAATCCATACGGCACAGGAGTTATCTCAGCCTGGGCGGTCAGCGAGGTGGCAACAGGCGCGGTGATCGTGACAGCCGTGCTGGCGCTTGCCGAGCTGTACATCGTCGTGTCCGCGTAGTTGACGGTGTAGGTGTGGCTGCCGGCAGAGGGCTTGGGGATGGTGTAGGTGGCGAGCCCGGACGCATCAGGCTGGAGGCTGCTGAGGATCGTGCCGCCCTCTGACAGAGTGACGGCTCGGGCGGAACGG
>CAXTJC010000134.1:0-7553 GCA_964244225.1 uncultured Acidobacteriaceae bacterium | reverse complement strand
CACGCGCACGTCTACCGGCGTCTCTTGCTTGCTGCCCAGCCGCCGCAGCTTACGGTCCTGGAGCACCCGCAGCAGCTTGGCCTGTGTCGCCGCCGGCATCTCTCCAATCTCGTCCAGCAGCAAGGTGCCCTCCTCGGCGAGCTCGAAGCATCCGGCACGTCGCTCGAGCGCGCCCGTAAACGCGCCCCTCTCGTGCCCGAAGATCTCACTCTCAATCAGCGTCTCCGGAATCGCCGCACAATTCACTGCCACAAAAGGCTTATTGCGCCGCCCACTCAGGTCATGGAGGCTCCGCGCCACCAGCTCCTTGCCCGTGCCGCTCTCTCCGGTCACCAGCACCGACACATTCGACGGCGCCACCCGCTCAATCAGCTTATAGATCGCCCGCATCTGCGGCGACGACCCCACCAGCGGCCCCAAACTCCCCGCATCCCGCGACGGCCGGCTCGCCACCTCCACCTCGGCCGCCGCCACCTCATCCATCTGCCGGCTCACACTATCCAAAATCGCCCGCAGCCGCGAGGGGTCGACCGGCTTCGGCAGATAGTCGAACGCGCCCATGCGCATCGCCTCCACCGCGCTCTCGATCGAGCCCTGCGCCGTCAGCATCACCACCGCTACCCGCTGCGGCAGGTCGCTCAGCCGCCCCAGCATCTCCATGCCGTCCATCCGCGGCATCTTCAGGTCCGTCACCACGATCGAGGGATTCCACTGCTGCACCTTCTCCAGCCCCTCAAACCCATTGGCCGCGCCCTCCGTTCTGTACCCCCAGCTTTCGACCAGCTCCGTCAACCCTGTCCGGGCGTGAACCTCATCTTCGACAATCAGTACCTTCTCCAAATCAACTCCCATCCCTTCAATCACATGCCAGACCCGCAGGGGAGACGCCACCCAAAGCCCCTCCACAAAATCCTCTAACCAACCCCGCCTTCACTTCTCTGCCGCGCCTTCACTTCTCTGCCTTTGCTTCTCTGCTTTAGCTTTTCTGCCTTTGCTTCTCTGCTTTGGCTTCTCAGCCTTCGTCTTTATGCCTTTGCTTCTCTTTCTTCCATTCCGAGCGCAGCGAGGAACCTGCTTCTCGTTCAGCTTCCCCGGCCCAAACCTTCTTCGACTCCCAAGTGTACGACCGTTTCAAGTCGCAGAGGTAAGCAAGCACACCCAGCTGGCGATTACAGCCGCATTCCCCGTATCCTGTCACTATGTCTGATGCGCTGCCACCCGAAATCTCCGTCGAGTCCTACGCCGCCGAGCGCCGCCAGCCCGCACCGCCCCTGCTCCTCGACGTCCGCGAGTCCTGGGAGCTCGAAATCGCCGCCCTCCCCGGCGCAACCCACATCCCCATGGGCGACATCCCCTCCCGCCTCCAGGAGCTCGACCCCGACCGCCCCACCGTCGTCCTCTGCCACCACGGAGCCCGCTCCCTCAACGTCACCCTCTGGCTCCGCCAGCAAGGCCTCGAGCACGTCCAGTCCCTCGCCGGCGGCATCGACCAATGGTCCCGCGCCATCGACCCCACCATCCCCAGGTATTAAGCTTCTATCGGCAGCTTCACGGCAAAACAAAGCCGGATCTCATAAAAGAGAGACCCGGCTCTATGGCAGCTGTCTGTTAGGACTTGCCTTAGAAGTTCAACTTCAACGCCAGCTGAAGTTGCCGCTCTGTAGATACCGTACTTGTAATCTGTCCAAAGTTGGTGGAGGTGATGTTGTTGCTTGGTGGCGACAAGCTCGGGTGATTCAGGATGTTGAAGAAATCCGCTCGAAACGCGAGCTCCCTCTCTCCGATCAACGTGAAGCCCTTGCTCAGCGCCATGTCCGGTCCTGATATCCAGGATTCCGCTCCGTACCGACCCGCGAGTTGCCAAGGCTCGTCGCGCTCTCCGGACCATACGCACATCCCAGCGCAGCCGGGTTGTACGTCAGGCTTGAGCAGCCGTTCACGATGGTCGTGGCCCCAGTCGTGGCGTCCGTAACCTGCACCGGCGCATACGCCGTGACATCACTGCCGAACCATCGGTCAACCCCTCGATTCATCACCTTCAAAGTCCGGTACTTGTCCCCGCGGTTCGTACGCTGGTTGACGAAATAGTTCTGGTTTGAGGAAACCGTCAGCGGCAAACCCGAGTGCAGACTGGCGATCGCACCCAGCTTCCACCCGCCAGCCGCCAGGTCGACCGCCCGGTTCATGTTCGCTCCAAAGCGGCGCCCGCGGCCAAACGGCAGATCGTAGTAGCCGGAGAAGGTAAAGATGTGGGTCGAGTCGAAGAACGCCGGGCCATAGTCGGCAGCGCCGTTATACGAGTCCTGCCAATACGCGCTCTGCGACGCCGAAGCCCCGCCGCCCGCACCGTAATAGCCAAGGTTGTTCGTCAGAGCCTTGCTGTAGGTGTAGTTGGTCAGGAACTCAAGACCCTGCGCCGCACGATGTCGACCCGTAACCTGAACGGCGTTGTAGTTCATCGTCGCCTCAGACTCCGTCAGACTCACCTGCGTCACCTGGCTAAGGCCCGGCAGCGATGAGACCGGGCCCTGCGTCGCCAAGGTCTGCGTCCCTGTCAGCGGAGCTCTCAGTTGGTTGCCCTCGCGCGGATCGACCAGGTGGTTGCCCGTCTGTCCAAGATACGCAATGACCAGCGAGGTCGCAGCATTCAGCTGTGTCTCGGTCGTCAGATTGAACTGCTGAATTAGCGCCGGCTTCAGCTTCGGATCCCAGGCACGGACATTTCCGGCAAACGTACCGGCATTCGCCGGCCGCGGAAAGCCGTTCTTGACCGAGAAGGAGTTATTGACACCGTCCGTCTGTGCCGCCGAGTCGATGAAGTAAGGCGGGTTTAGCGGCAGGCGAAGGTTCGCCCCCGTTCCCTCGTAGAAGTTAGTAATCCCGTATCCACCCCGGACCACAAACTTGCCGTTGAAGTTCGGCGGCGAGTATGCAAAGCCCAGGCGCGGCATGTAGCCGTTCCAGAAGTCGTTGAACAAGGCACGGCTGTTCCCGTTCTGCCCCGCGAACTCGATCGCGCCCGTGGTCAGGTTGATGTTGGTCTGCTTGTTATGAACCTCGTAAAGCGGCTGATCCCACTCCCAACGCAGCCCCAGATTGATCGTCAGGTTCGGGGTCGCCTTCCAGTCATCCTGCACAAAGATCGCGTCACGCCACTGCCGCTGGCCCCACTCATCGTTGTAAGAACCCTGCCCGTAAGCGGATGCCTTATCCGTCAGGAACTGACCCCAAGCATCGCCAACGTTGTAGGAAAAGAACCCGCGCGCACCGTCGTTACCGCTGTAGTTACGGTTCGCCTGGTACCGGATGGCCTGCCCACCCAGCCGGATATTATGCCGGCCCCGCTGCCAGCTCAGGTTGTCCCCATAGATATACGCATTCACGATGCTGTCCGACTGAACACCGTTCGCTCCGCCAGAGCCGCCGCCGATCGCCTGCACGCTCGAGCTTGAGGCATCGAGTGTCGTGATTCCTGGCGCCACCTGGGTACCGGGAATTCCCAGCTTCGCGTTCCCCGTCAGACCGAGCTGGCCGGCAATATCAGTCGCTACATTGGTATAGCGCGTGCGCCCAAACCCCGCTCGGGCCTCATTCACTAGGCTCGGCGTAATCACTCGCGTGTAGTTCACCACAAAGCCGGTATATGGATCGCTGTTATTCGAAGGCGTATCGGTCGGCAGCGACACTCTGCTATATCCACTCGACTCGCGGCCGATTGAGAACCGCCCGGAGAGCGTGTCCTTTGCCGTCAGTTTGCCGTCGATCTTGATGTCGCCCTGGTCATTCCGTACAGCCTGCGCGCTGCTTCCCTGAAAGTTATTAACGATGTTCGCCGAAGGAACGTTGGGAAGCGGATACAGCTCCGGATGTGCGAAGAGATACTGCGCTGCCGGATTGCTCACTGGATAGGTCGTGCCCGTCGCCGGAGAGAACCCCTGCCGCATGGCCGCGGTTGCTACCGACCGGAACTCGTTCGTGCTCGTATGCTGCCGTCCTCCCTGGTAATCGCCAAAGAAGAAGAGCCGATCCTTGATAACAGGGCCGCCGACCGTTCCACCGAACTGGCTTCGATTCAGGTTAGGCACTGCTCCAAAGTTTGCCCGGTCCGCTGTGTGCTTGTTCGTCCAGCTGTTCGCATTGAGATTGGTGTTCTCAAGAAACCAGAACGCGTTGCCGTGCAGCGCGTTGGTTCCGCTCTTGGTCACAGCAACCACCTGTCCGCCATTGGCGTTGCCGTACTCGGCAGTTGCATTGCCCGTAATGATGCGCAGCTCGCCGATCGCATCGACATTCGGGCTGTATCCAATGTAGTTGTCGATCGCTTCGTTGATGTCGGCGCCGTCGAGTGTGTAATTATTCGTCTGTTCGCGGTTGCCGTTCACAAAAAATCCGCCGTTGTATCCACTTCGGCCGATATTGTTCTGCGCTCCCGGGTTCGGTGAGATCGCCCCTGCCACCAGCGTCGTCAGCGAAGAAAAATTGCGCGCCTGCAGTGGCAGCTCTGTCGCCTGCGCCGCCGTGATCGTATCCCCGGTGGTCGGGTTCTCCGCATTCAAAATCGGCGCGGTGTCCGTCACAGACACTACTTGGGTCTCTCCGCCCACTGTCAGCTTCACGTCGATGCGTGCCTGCTGCGCCACCTCAAGCGTAAAGTTGCTCGTGCTCTGCTGCGTAAACCCGGACGCTTCCACCGTCACCTTGTAAGGGCCAATCTGCAGAAAGTTCAAGGTGTAGGAGCCGCTGTCACTGGTCTGAGTCGGTGTCGCCACACCCGTCGCGGTGTTGGTCGCGGTCACCTTCGCTCCAGGTACGACCGCGCCGCTCGCATCTGTAACCGTACCGGTGATCGCTCCGGTAATTGTCTGCGCCCAGCCAGGGGACGTGGCCAGAACAAGCAGGCTCGTGGCCACAAGGGGTTTCGAGAAGAGAAATCGATTCATGCGTAAGCTGTCTCCGAAGACGGACGTTCTTATGTTGGTTATGTTGAAGGAAAAGAAAAATTGTGGACCGCAGTCAGGCTCGCAACGACAATGCGTCTCTCGTATTCGCCCTCAAGCGACTGGGCGTTCCAAGGCAAAGGGAGCTCAGAGTGCCGGGCGTGGGCGCCGGGCGAGCAAGTAGAACGATTGAGGTATGTATAGTTCGTCAAACTTAGGTTGCAACGCGATGAATTGCAAGAGAAATCTTCGTGCCGGACTACAAGTCGGTAGCGAGACGGCGCGCAGTTCCCGGTCAGAATAGAGCCGCTCACTTTGCCCGCGGGTGCGTGTCGTCATACACCCGCTGCACCTGCCCCAGCGTCATCTGCGTATAGCGCTGCGTCGTCGAGAGCCGCTCATGGCCGAGCATCTCCTGAATCGCCCGCAGGTCCGCCCCCTCCTCAAGCATGTGTGTCCCAAACGCATGCCGCAGCGTGTGCGGATGCACATCCGCCGCCAGCCCCCGGCCCATTGCGATCGCCTTCACGATCCGTCCCACACTCCGCGTCGTCAGCCGCCCATCGCCCCGCAGCCGCGCGTTCAGCAGCAAAGGCCCTGCCACCACCAGGCCGCCTCTTCCTCCGGCCTGCAGCCGCGCCGCCCGCTCAGCTAAGTAAGCCCGCACCGCCACGCCCGCCTCATCCCCCAGCGGAACCTGCCGCTCCTTCCTGCCCTTGCCCCGCACCAGAATCAGCTCATCTCGCCACCGCACATCCTCAAGGTCGATCCCCACCAGCTCCGAGTTCCGTATCCCGCACCCGTACAGCAGCTCGAAGATCGCCCGGTCCCGCGCCGGCCACGCCGACTCCGCCGCCGTTCCCTCCATCGCCGCCCCGGCGTCTTCTCCTCCCTCCATCTCTGCCTGCCGCAAAACCGGCCTCGCCTCCAGCCCATTCAACACACGATTCAGCTGCTCCATGCTCGGCACCCGCGGCAGATGCTGCGATCGCTTCGGCGTACTCACCAGCAGCGCCGGATTCTTCTCCACCCGGCCCGTCTTCGCCATCCACTTGAACCAGCTGCGGATCGCCGCCAGCGCCCGCGCCACGCTCGCCTTCGTCAGGCCGCGGCCGAACAGCACACCCAGGTACGCCCGAATGTGCGTATGCTCCACCCCCGCCACACCGCCGTCCGCCCCCATCTCCGCCCGCAGGTACAGAGCAAAACTCCCCACCTCCCGCCGGTACGCCCGCGCCGTATGCTCACTCGCCCCGCGCTCCACCGCCAGCATCGCCAGAAACGCCGCCGCCATCTCCTCAAACTCGCTCCATGGCTCGCTCATACCTGGGGCGTCGTCTCCGCCGCATCGCCCTTCTCGTCCACAGTCCGTCTCCGCCCGCGCGGATGGTGCGCCCGATGCACCGCCTTCAGCCGCCCCAGCGCCACATGCGTATACACCTGCGTCGTCGCAATATCGGCGTGCCCCAGCAGCGTCTGCACACTGCGCAGATCCGCCCCATGCTCCACCATGTGCGTCGCAAAGCTGTGCCGCAGCATGTGCGGACTCGCCTTGATCCCCTCCTGCACGCCCGCCTGCCGCACCATCGCCCACACCCAGTCCCGCGTCAGCGGCCGCCCACGCGCACTCAGAAACAGCCGCCGCTCGATCCCCGTCGTCCCCCGCCCTATCGTCCCACCCCGCCCCGCCACCCGGCTCCACCCTGCACGCTGCAGCTCCGGCCGGCCCGCCTTCACATAGCGTTCCAGAGCCGCCACCGCCGCCCGCCCTAAGGGCACCATCCGCTCCTTATCGCCCTTGCCGCGAACCTGCGCGACCCCCACGTCCAGCCGCAGATCCTCCACCCGCAGCCCGCAGATCTCCCCCACCCGCAGCCCGCCCGCATACAGCAGCCCCAGAATCGCATGGTCCCGCAGCGCCAGCCCATCCGCATCTTCCGCCCGCGCCGCCGCGCCCGCCCGCTCCAGCATCTCGCTCACGTCAGTCTCCGCCAGCGACTTCGGCAAAGTCTTCCAGCTTGACGGCGTCTCGATATTCATCGTCGGATCCCGGTCAACCCGCTTATCCAACAGCAGCCACCGGTAGAACCCCCGCAGCGCGCTCAGCTTCCGTGCGATCGCCCGCGACACCACCCCATTCGCCCGCAATCCCTCAAGCAGCGCCTGCACATCCGCCTCCGTCGCCCCTACCAGCACCCCATCCCGCGACCGCTCCAGATGCTCCGCAAACTGCCGCAGATCGCTCGCATACGCCTCCACACTCGCCGGCTGCAGCCCGCGCTCCACCCGCAGGTAGGCCGCATACTCCAAGAGCACTCCACGATCTGTCAGCGCATCCGCCATCGCTCTCGATTATCCGCGCCCCACACCCACCCGCACCCCCACACACCGGTAACCGCGAACCCGCCTCGCCACGCACCACCGCCGTCACGGGGCCCATTCCTCAACCGTCGATCAGCTCCTTAGTTGTCGTAGCACCTTCGTTGTGTCGCACCTTCGTTCTCGTCGCGACATCATTGTCGTCGCGACTCCATTGGTAACGCTTTATTCATTGGTATCGCTTTCTTGGTTGTCATTCTGAGCGCAGCGAAGAACCTGCTTTTCGCTTTTGTTCTT
>CAXTJC010000133.1:0-7566 GCA_964244225.1 uncultured Acidobacteriaceae bacterium | reverse complement strand
CAGGTTCCTCGCGTTGCTCGGAATGGAAGAAAGAAAAGCAAAGGACTTGATCAGATTCTGCTAAAGGCTGCAGACCCGCAAAGGTCTGGGTTAGGGGCGGGGGGCGTCGGAGACGGTGCCCTGGATGGCGTCTTCGAGCTGGATGTTGTTTTTGTCGAGGAGGGTGCCGAGGGCGTGGTCGAGGGCGATCTGGGCCTTCTGGTAGTTGGAGCGGGCGGCAATCTCGGTCGAGCGGGCCTGGGCCAGGTAGGACTCATTCTGAATGACGAGGAGCTGAGTGGATTGGCCGGCGGAGAGGCGGTCGCGCTCGGCTTCGAGAAGCTGGACCTGAAGATCGAGACTCTTGCTGGCGGCGGTGTAGGCGGCGAAGGCGGTCTGGACGGCGATGACGCCGTTTTCAATCTCTTCCCGGGCCTGCTGGGTGAGCTTGATGCTGCGGGCCTGCGACTCGCGGAGCTGAATGGCGTCGCGGGCGGCGTCGGAGGAGGCGATGCGGTTGCGGACGGGCAGGGTGAGCTGGATGCCGCCCTGGTAGATGGTCGAGGTGCGCAGGCCGCCGAGGGCGAGGTTCTGCGGGATGGTAGGGGCGCCGGTGCCCGGTGAGCCGAGGGGCTCGAACGAGACCTCGGAGGAGCCACGGGTTTCCACGTTGGCGTAAAGGTTGAGCTGCGGGAGGACCTGGTTGCGAGCGGTATCGGAGGTGATGCGGTTGGTCTGGACCTGAATGCCTGCCTGCGCGAGGTCTGGACGACGGGCGAGGCCCTGCTGGATGAGGTCGGGAAGGTTGTAGGTGTCTTCGACCGGCGGCACGGTGATGCGGTCGGTGGGAACGATCTCGCTGAAGGAGGCGGCAAAGACGGGCGAACCGGTGCGGATGAGCTGATTGCGGAGGATGACCTCCTGCTGGCGATAGAGGCCCTGGGCCTGGACGAGGGCGAACTCGGCGGTGGTGGCGAGGGCGGAGACGCGGGTGAGCTCGATGGGAGCGAGGGTGCCCTGGACGACCTGGTCGGCGTCATCCTGGCGAAGCTTGAGGGCGGCACGGAGGGCTTCGGCCTGGACCTGAACGTTCTCGCCGAGCGAGACGAGATCGTAGTAGAGGCGCTCGGTGCCGTAGATGGTGTCGAGCACCTGCTGCTCGAAGAGCAGGCGGGAGACCTTGCTGTTGAGATTGGCGATGCGGAGATAGCGGAGGTTGACGGCGCGGCCACGGCCACGGAGGAGCGGCTGGGTTACGGTGACGGAGGTGGAGGGGGAGTAGAAAGGATCGAGTTCGGACTGGGTGGAGTAGACGACCTGCGAGTCGTTATTGACGGTGGCGGAGATCTGGGTGCCGGGACTGAAGCCCTGGAGGTAGGCGAAGTTGGCGGCGACGTAATCGAGGGCCTGGGGCTGGGTCGGGGTACCGGAGCCGTTGCCGCCAGCGCCAGTGCTTCCGGTGCCGGTGGTGCTGACGAGAGTGACGGTATTCGAGCGGCGGAGATAGCCGGCGGAGAGGATGAACTGGGGGTCGAAGAGAGGAACGTTGGCCTGGGTGTCGGGGACGAGGCCGGCGGTGTTGAGGGAGAGATTGTTGACGGATGGATTGGTGGAGTTGAGGGCGGTGAGATCGGTCACGGCGGGGGTGGTGGGATTGGGAGAGGTGGCGGTGGAGTTGAGGAGCGGGGATCCGGGGCCGCCGACGCCGTTGGGGGACTCGTTGACGGTGTAGTCGATGCCGCGCAGGGAGCCACCGCCCTGGGCGCGGCGGGTGTCGGTGTCGGCGAGAGCGAGGTTGAAGCGGGAGACCTCGACGTCGGGGTTGTTTTCAAGGGCGAGCGCGATGGCATCGTGCGCGGAGAGGTAGAGCTTGCCGTCGCGGACGAGGCCGGAGAGGCGGGCGCCGGCACCGGGGAAGAGCTCAGGGACATGCGGCGATCGGTACGGGCCGACGAGGCCGAAGATGGAGAAGCCGAGGCCCTGGGGGGCGATGCGGGCGGCGGGCCGGGCGGTTGTGGCCGCGGTGACAGGCTGGCTGGGCTGCGGGGCCTCCGGTGCTGGGATGGAGATAGGCGGGACGTTGGGATCGAGGGGCGGCTGAGCGGCCTGCTGGGCCGGGGCGAGGGTGGGAAGGACTAGAGAGAGGGTGAGCGCGGCAGTTAAGGCTTGCCGGACGAACGCGGCCGGATTCCAACTTCGCTGCGCGGAGGCTGCGGTCATGATGGGGCGTCCGGGCTGGTGGCTGCGACGCGGGGTGGGGAGGGAATGGCTTGGGGAAGGGCGGGAGATCATGGATTACTCTCTCCCTTGGACGGCTTGGATGGCTGACTGCCGGGCTTGCTGGCCTTCTTGCCTCCGCCCCCGTTAAGTCCCTGCATGTTGCTGTCGGTGATGGACTGATCGCCATACTGGGAGGAGCCGCCGACGGGCTGGCTCTGGGATTGGGGCGCGGCGGGGGCTGCCTGGCTCTTCTGCTGGGAGAGATGGGTCTTGATCTTTGCGCCTTCCTGCACGTCGTCGGTCACGCTCGAGGCGATGATGTCGCCTGGCTTGAGGCCGCCGAGGACCTCGAGGACGGGTCCGAAGTCGCGGCCGACGTCAATCGGCTGCATGTGGACGGTGTCGTTTTTGAGGACGGCGACGACGTTCTGGCCGTTGCGAACGGCTACGGCGTCTCCCGTGATGGTCAACGGACCCTGGCCGGCGGCTGCGGGTCCGAAGGTTACGACGGTGTACATACCGTTGAGGAGCTGGCCCTTGCGATTGTCGACCTGGACCTCAGTGAGGAGGGTGCGGGTGTTCTGGTCGATGGAGGAGGCGGTGCGGGTGACGAGGCCGCTGAACTGGGCGGAGGGGAACTCCTGAAAGCGGAGAGTGGCGGCCTGTCCGCGATGAATGGAGCTGGCGTAGCCCTCGGGGACGGAGACGAGGATGCGGAGGCGATCGACCTGGGCGACGGCGAAGAGCGGACCGCCCTGGCCGCCGCCGGTTGAAGGGGTGGAGGCGGTGGGCGCACTGCCGGAGGAGCCGGCGGTGTTGGCGGCTCCGCCCGAGGTGGGCCCGGGGGTGGACTGGCCGGCGGGCGCGCTGCCGCTGGAGCCGGTGCCCTGGGCGGAGATCAGGGAGCCGAGATCGACGTTGCGCTGGGTGATGACGCCCTCAAAGGGTGAGGTGACGCGCTCGTAGGACTGGAGGGAGATGACGCGGCCGAGGTTGGCGCGGAAGGCTTCTATGTTGCGCTCGGCAGCAGCGACGTTGGCGATCTGGGCGTTGTAGTTGGTCTCCTGCTGGTCGCCATCCTGGCGGGAGAAGACGCCTTTGGCGACGAGGACGCGATAGCGCTCGACGGTGACGCGGGCGAGGGCGAGCTGGGCGTCCTGCTGGGTCTTCTGGGACTCGGCCTGGCGGAGCTGCTCGCGGGCCTGATCGACCTGCTGATCGAGATCGGGGGAGTCGATGATGGCGAGGAGCTGGCCGCGGTGAACGCGATCGCCGATATCGACGAGGCGGCGCTTGAGATAGCCGTTGGAGCGGGCGTAGATGAAGGCTTCGGTCAGGGGTGTTGTGGTTCCGGGGATGACGATGGGGGCGCCGGCCGGGGCGCGGTCGACTCGGACTGCCTCGATGACGGGGATTGCCTGCTGCTCGTCCCGGGCTTTCTCCGCGGTGTGCTTATCGCGCTCATGACGAGGCAGAAAGCCGGCGAAGAAGACGATCAGGAAGATGATGAGGACGATGAGGCAGACGAGAAAAAAGATGCGGTAGTTGACCGGCCGTTTGGCTCGGCCTTCGGCTTCGCGGCGGCGCTCTTTGATGTGCTTCGGGGTGGAGTTGGCATCGACGAAGCTGTCGCCGACCTTGGTGTCGTCGAGGGAGTTGGGGTCGGCGAAGCTTTCCCCGAGGCGGTGACGGTCGGCGAGGGAGGGATCGGCGAACTGGTCACCGATGGTCTCGACGTTTCCGCGATTGTGATCGATGAAGTCCTGCTCGAGATCGCGACTCGACTGGTGTTTGAAGGACTCACCGAGAGGTCCGCGGTCATCGGGAAGGAGTTTCTGGTCGGGACCGGGGCCTAGCTTGTGGTCGTCGGGGATGTCGGGCATTCGCGGGTTTTCTCTTCCGTTCAGGGTTGGGGCGCGGCGAGCAAGGTATGGGGATTCTTCGCTGCGCTCAGAATGACAAACTAAAAGGGGCTGCGCTCAGAATGACAAACCCAAAAAGACTGCGCTCAGAATGAACCGGGCTGAATTGGCTGAATTCATCGATGAGACTAGGCGGTTTGCTCCTCCGTGAGGGGTTTGCCTCCGTCGTATTCGATGTCAATCTCACGGTCGTAGTCGATGGGGGCGTTTTTCTTGAGCAGAGAGTAGATGACTGGAACGACAAAGAGGGTGCCGACTGTTGCGAGAAGAAGGCCGCCGATGACGGCGCGGCCGAGCGGGGCATTCTGCTCGCCGCCTTCGCCGAGGGCGAGCGCCATGGGAAGCATGCCGATGATCATGGCGAGGGCGGTCATGCAGACGGGGCGGAGACGGGTGAAGCCGGCGTTGAGGGCGGCGTCGAAGCGGTTCCTGCCGAGCGCGCGCTCGTCGTTGGCGAAGACGACCATGAGGATGGAGTTGGCGGTGGCGACGCCGATGGTCATGATGGCTCCCATGAGCGAGGGGACGTTGAAGGTGGTCTGGGTGAGGAAGAGCATCCAGAGGATGCCGGAGAAGCCGAAGGGGATCGCCATGAGGATGATGAGGGGATCGAGCCAGCTTTGGAAGTTGACGGCCATGAGCAGGTAGACCAGGCCGAGGGCGAAGATGATGCCGATGCCGAGGCGGGTGAAGGAGTCCTGCATGGTCTTGACCTCGCCGCGGAGGACGAGGGTAGTGCCGACGGGCAGGGTCTGGGTGGCGCTGTCCATGATCTTGTTGATGGCGGAGGCGACGCCGCCGAGATCGCGCTGATCAACGTCGGCGTAGATATCGAAGATGGGCTGGATGTTGTAGTGATCGATGATGATGGGCGAGGCGTCGCGGCGGAAGTCGGAGAGATTGCCGAGCATCTGGCTGGTGTTGCCGGAGGCGGAGGTGACGGGGGTGCGGGCGAGATCCTGCAGGGTGGTATTGCGATAGATGGGAGTCTGGACGACGATCTGGTAGTTGACGCCATTGAGCGGATTGAGCCACTCGTTGGGAGCGGTCTGGCCGGTGCCGGTGAGCGAGATGAGGGTGCTCTGGGCGACATCCTGCTGGGTGAGGCCGAGCTGGCGGGCTCGGGAGCGATCGACGTTGATCTGCATGGTCGGATAGGTGACCTGCTGATGGATGTGGACGTCGACGGCCCCGGGGATGGCGGCGATCTGCTTCATGAGTTTAGTGGCGAGCTCATAGTTGCCTTTGCCGCGGCCGACGATCTGAAGGTCGATGGGGGCGGGCAGGCCGAAGTCGAGGATCTGATTGGTGATGTTGGCGGGGGTAAAGAAGAAGGTACCGTCGGGGAACTTCTTCTGCAGATCGGTGCGGATGAGCCGCTGGTAGGCCTCGGTCTTATGGATACCCGGTTTGAGCGCGATCTGGATCTCGCCGTCGCTGTTGGAGATGGTAGCGGAGGTGCCGAAGGCAAGGTTGATGCCACTGTTCGGGAGGCCGATGTTGTCGAGGACGAGCTCAACCTCCGTGGGCGGAATGAGGACGCGGATCTCGTGCTCGATGGCGGCGAAGTATTGTTCGGCGTCCTCGATACGCATGCCGGCGGGCGGGTTTACGTGCAGACGCATCTGGCCTGAGTCGACGTAGGGGAAGAAGTCGCGGCCGATGAAGAGGAGAAGGGGAAGAGAGAGAAGGACAAAGATGCCGCAGGCGGCCAGCATGGCGGCGGGGTTGAGGAGGCACCATTCGAGGATGCCTTTGTAGCCGTGGCGCAGACGCTCGAACTGATGATCGAAGCGCTGATGCCAGCGCCAGATCCAGTTGGTCTTCTCTTCCGCGCGGGAGGCGGACTCGTCCTGGTAGAGCTTGATCTCAGCCGGGAGGAGGAAGTGCATCATGGTGGGGACGAGGGTTCGGGAGAGGAAATAGGAGGCCAGCATGGCGAAGGCGACGGCCATGGCGAGCGGGGTGAAGAGGTATTTGGCGGCACCGGTGAGCAGGACGACCGGGATGAAGACGATGCAGATGGAGAGGGTAGAGACGAAGGCGGGTGCGGCGACCTGCTGGGCGGAGTCCAGGATGGCGCGGACGAGCGGCTTTTTCTCGGCCATGTTGCGGTGGGTGTTTTCGATTTCGACGGTGGCGTCGTCGACCAGGATGCCAACGGCGAGAGCCAGGCCGCCGAGGGTCATGACGTTGATGGTCTCGCCGAGGGCGGTGAGGATGATGAGCGAGGTGGCGATGGAGAGCGGGATGGAGGTGCAGACGATGAGAGTGGAGCGCCAGGAGCCCAGAAAGAGCAGGATCATGAGGCCGGTGAGGAGAGCTGCGATGGTAGCCTCGCGGGCAACCTCGGAGATGGAGTCGCGGACGAAGATCGACTGATCGAAGATGGGGGTGATCGTGAGGGCGCCTGGAAGACCTGCGCGGATGCGCGGTATAGCAGACTTCACGCCGGAGACGATATTGAGGGTGGAGGTGTTGCCGTTTTTGAGGACGGTGAGGAGGGCGGAGCGCTTTCCGTCCTGCCGCACGACGTTGGTCTGCACGGCGTAGCCTTCGCGGACCTGGGCTACGTCCTTGATGTAGACGACGGAGCCGTTGGCGGCGCGGATGGGCAGATCGTTGAGGGCGGAGACCTCATTGGGGGAGGAGTTGAGCTTGACGACCCACTCGCGATCGCCGAAGCGGGCGGTGCCGGCGGGGAGGATCAGGTTCTGCTGGTTAATGGCGAGCGAGACGTCGGTGGCAGAGAGATGCTGGGCGGAGAGCAGGTTGGGATCTGTATCGACCTGGATCTGACGGACCTTACCGCCGTAGGGCAGCGGAACGGAGGCACCCTGCACATTGGCGAGGCGAGGCCGGATGAAGTTGGTGCCGAGGTCGTAAAGCTCCTGTTCACTGAGGCCTTCGCCGCTGAGGGAAAGCTGAACGATGGGAACGCTGGAGGCATCGTACTTGATGATCAGTGGGGGAAAGCTGCCGGGGGGCAGGATGCGCAGGATGGTCTGGACGACGGAGGTGACCTGGGCGAAGGCGAGCTCGACCTTGACGCTGGGCTGGAAGTAGACCTTGATGACGGAGACGCCCTGGTAGGACTCGGACTCGGAGTGCTCGATATCGTTGACCGTTGTGGTGAGGGCGCGTTCGCAGACAGTAACGATGCGGCCTTCCATCTCATTGGGGGTGAGGCCGGAGTAGGTCCAGACGATGGTGACAACTGGAATGTTGATGTAGGGAAAGATGTCTTTCGGGGCTTCAATGGCGGATCCGAGGCCGAGCAGGAAGATCAGGAGCGACAGAACGACGAAGGTATATGGACGGCGGAGAGCGAGCTTGACGATCCACATATTGGGTCACTGTGCTTTCGTGAGGCTAAATCTATGAACGGGCTAGAGCAATTTTCCTGATGCTGTGCCGTTGTTCGACTGCTGTGGAGGCCATTTTC
>CAXTJC010000132.1:3960-7619 GCA_964244225.1 uncultured Acidobacteriaceae bacterium | reverse complement strand
GCTAACCGCCTCGCTTGCGGCCTCCTTGTCGCCCATTACCAGCACGAACGGCACCTTCTGCAGCGTGAACTCACGGATCTTTGCGTTCATCTTCTCGTTGCGCGCGTCGAGCTCCACGCGCAGACCCGCCGCTTCAAGCTTCGCCTTTACGGCATGGGCATACTCCAGGTGCTTCTCCGAGATCGGCACCAGCCCTATCTGCACCGGCGCCAGCCATAGCGGAAATGCGCCGGCGTAGTGCTCGATCAGCACGCCAAAGAATCGCTCGACCGACCCGAACAGCGCCCGATGCACCATAACCGGCCGATGTTTCTCGCCGTCCTCGCCCGTGTACTCGAGCTCGAACCGCTCCGGCAGGTTGAAGTCGAACTGCACGGTCGAGAGCTGCCACAGCCGCCCCAGTACATCCACCAGCTTGACATCGATCTTCGGCCCGTAGAACGCAGCCTCGCCCGGAATCTCGCGATACGGAATGCCCTTGCGCGTCAGCGCCGACTTCAGCGATCCGATGGCCAGCTCCCAGTTCTCATGCGATCCGGTATAGCTCTTGCTGTCCTTCGGGTCCCACGTGGAAAGCTCCACCTTGAACTCGGCAAAGCCAAACGTCTCGAGCACCGCTTGCGCGAACTCGATGCAGGCGACGACCTCATCCTCAATCTGCTCCGGCGTGCAAAAGATGTGTGCGTCATCCTGCGTAAACCCGCGCACCCGAAGCAGCCCGTGCATCGTTCCCGACCGCTCATACCGGTACACATTGCCCAGCTCCGCATACCGAACCGGCAGGTCGCGATAGCTCTTCGGCGTGTTCTTGTAGATCAGGATGTGGCCCGGGCAGTTCATCGGCTTCAGCCGGTACTCGGCGTCATCCAGCTCCATCGGCGGATACATGTTCTGCCCGTAGAACCCCTCGTGCCCGCTGGTCTTCCACAGCTCGCGCCGCATAATGTGCGGTGTATAGACCATATTGTAACCACGACGGATACACTCATCGCGCATCCAGTCTTCCATCGTCTTGCGGATCAGCCCGCCCTTGGGATGCCAGAAGATGAGGCCCGCACCGGCGACCTCCTGGATCGAAAACAGGTCGAGCTGCCTGCCCAGCACGCGATGGTCACGCGCCTTGATCTCCTCCAGCCGCTTGAAGTGCGCATCCAGGTCCTTGCTGTTGAAGAATGCCGTACCGTACACGCGCTGCAGCTGCTGGTTCTTCTCATCGCCCAGCCAGTACGCGCCCGCAACGCTCGTCACCTTGAACGCTTTGACCCGCCCGGTGGAGGGCACATGCGGCCCGCGGCAGAAATCAGTAAAGCTGCCGTTGCGATAGAGCGAGATCTCATCGCCCGGCTTCGTGAAGCGCTCGATGAAGTGCAGCTTCATGAACTCGCCGGCGCGCTCGTAGTCCAGCAAGCCCTTCTCGCGCGGCTCTTCTTCGCGCACAAAGGGCTCATCGCGCGCCACGACCTCGGCCATTCGCGCTTCGATCGCCGCCAGGTCCGCATCCGAAAACGGCATCGCGCGATACACGTCGTAGAAGAACCCCGAGTCGGTCGCTGGCCCATGCCCCAGCTTGGTCTCGGGAAAGAGCTCCAGGATCGCCGTCGCCATCACGTGCGCCGCCGAATGGCGGACTACCTTGAGCGAGGCCTCATCCGTCTCCTTCAGCAGCCACAGGGCGACATCCTCATGCAGCGGCATGGAAAGATCCACCAGCCGCTCGCCATCGCCGCCCACGCTGGGCGCATACATCGCCTCTTCGCTCGCGCCCGCCTCGGCTTCCGCGGTACCCTCATCCGCTCGTCCGCCCAGTGGCTTGATTCGCGCCACCACCACCGCCGCCGCAAGCCGCGGTGAGATGCTCGTCGCCACCTCTAAAGGTGTCGTCCCGCGCGCCACTTCGCGCACACTGCCGTCCGGCAACTGAATCCTGATGATCTCTTCGCTCACTCGTTCAGAATAGCCGTTCCTACTCCCCGTCGGCGGTTGACGTGTGCTGTTCTCTCCGGTACCTTCATCGCAAATGCAACGCATCTTTATCTGCCGTTGTTGTTGCCCATCACTCCTCCTCTCCTGAGTGAGACGGACCCATGGTCCGGTAGAGATCCCCACGACGCCCCGCAGTTCACCTGGATGTTCGGTGTCGTCCCTTCTCAGTCCTGTTTCATACAGGCATCTCGTCTAATCCCCCCACATCTCCGCAGACGCCCCCCGCAAGGGCTTAGGAGTCCCACATGAGCACTATCCTCAATGAAGTCCTTTCCGCCAACGCTGCCTATAGCTCCACCTTCGGCGACAAAGCCAGCCTCGCCCTTTCACCCGCACGCCGCTTTGCCGTCCTCACCTGCATGGACGCCCGCCTCGACCCCGCCAAGTTCGCCGGCCTGGCCGAAGGCGACGCCCACGTTATCCGCAACGCTGGCGGCCGCGCCTCGGACGACGCCATTCGCTCGCTGGTCATCAGCTATAAGCTGCTCGGCACGCGGGAGTTCTTCGTCGTCCACCACACCGATTGCGGCATGGAGTTCTTCTCAAACGACATGATGCGCGGCCTGCTCGCCAGCTCGCTCGAAACGGCGGCCCTCACCGCCGAAGGCTTCCGCGATGTCGGCCAAGGTCCGGGCTCGCGTGC
This sequence comes from uncultured Acidobacteriaceae bacterium, assembly GCA_964244225.1. Lineage (GTDB taxonomy): Bacteria > Acidobacteriota > Terriglobia > Terriglobales > Acidobacteriaceae > Edaphobacter. The sequence goes on along the minus strand of CAXTJC010000132.1, from coordinate 4,993 downwards.
CGGTGAGTTCATCGAGTGGCTCACCATCCCGGATCAAAGGCAGGCCGTCCTCGACGATGTCCAGCGTATCCGCAACCATCCCCTCGTCCCCGGCTCCATCCCCATCTATGGCTATCTCTACGACGTAAAGACCGGAAAGCTGGTCGACGTGGAGGGAGCAGCCGAAGCCGGAAAGGCCTACTGATCGAACTCACGGTACAGAGGATCCTAAGCTCGGTTGTGCAGCGACAAGGCCACAGTTACGAGAGCGCGAGCAAAACACCTTCGACATCGAACATTATTTGAACCGTCTCCTTGTCTAGCTCATCTACCCACACAGCACGCTTCCGGGCGTGCCCAAGGAGATTCAATGGCCTCACTTCTTAAGATCGACGTCAGCACGCGCGGTGAACACTCCGTCTCCCGCAAGCTCGGTAAGCAGGTTCTCGAGCACTTTGAAAAGACCTTTCCCGGCTCGACCGTCGTCACCCGCGATCTCGCCACGACCAACATGCCCTTCGTCGATCTTCCCTGGATCATGGGCGCCTACAGTCCTGAGGAGGCTCGGTCTCCTGAGGCCAAAGCTGCTCTCAAGCTGGGCGACGAGTTCATTGCTGAGATTGAGGCCGCCGAGCACATCCTGATCACTACGCCGATGTATAACTTTGCCGTTCCCGCCGCACTTAAGGCCTGGATCGACCACGTCGTCCGCGTCGGGAAGACCTTCAAGATTAATTCGGATGGGAGCTACGCGGGTCTGATTCAGGGCAAGAAGGCGATCCTTATCGTAGCCAGCGCCGGATCCTACGCGCCCGGAACGCCAACCGAGACCTATAACGCAGAGACACCGTATCTTAAGCAGATCCTTGGCTTTATCGGCATCACCGATGTCTCCGTCATCCAGGCTGGCGGCACGTATGTGCTCAACTCTGGCAGCACGACGCTCGACGCCTTTGTCGCACAGTTCGCTCCACAGGTCGAGGAACTCGCCACCCGCAGCTGAGCTCTCCCTTACGCATAAAAGCCGCACCGATCGGTGCGGCCTTTATCGTTC
>CAXTJC010000132.1:0-3860 GCA_964244225.1 uncultured Acidobacteriaceae bacterium | reverse complement strand
CTGAGCTCTCCCTTACGCATAAAAGCCGCACCGATCGGTGCGGCCTTTATCGTTCCTCTCTAAGCGTCACCCGCAGAGGGGATCTGCGCTTGTCTTTGCTGCAATTCTGCCGGAACAATAATCAGAATCGCTGTAAACAAGCCCATCAGCAATCGTCACAGGCCCTGTCGTGTCTCTACTTTGGCAACACATTCATGAATGCCAACCATGTCAGCATGGATGCTGTTGCGTAGAGCAATCATTTCGTTGCGAAACGCTTCGAGGCGAGACTCAACAGTAGTCTCCAACCGGGCAATCCGCTGATTGCTAAGAATCACGCCAAAGAGCACGGCGATGAAAGGGGCGATTACCCCGACTGCCAGCGTCGCTATGACTGGACCGTTCAAGTCGACACCTCTTCCTTCTAAAGTATCAAATCTCGCCCTCAGACTTCTCATCCATCCCGCGACTACGTCACTGTTCAGTAGCTCGCTGTCTGCATCCCGAAGCTCACGCCGCGCTGCCGGTTGATCGCTACGGTTGATGCCCAGTCCAGCTGCTCGCGCCCCATAACGACAGGCGCGCCATTCATGGCGGTGTAGTGAACGCGACCGCCGGCGTCGAACCAGTAGCTGCTGGCGTACATGCCCATACCGTTCCGCATCACCAGCAGGGTTGGCTGCGGCGCCAGCTGCTGTACAGGACCCATGGCCACCGGCTCGGGCTGCGGTGGCGGCGCGGAGACCTCCGGATACGCCGTATGCTCCACGATGATCTCGTGCGGTGCCTTCTGCTCATAGGCAACCGGTGCGCGTGGCGTCAGTGCCGGGGCGGGCTCCGCCGCCAGCTCTCTTGCCGGCACATCCATATCATCCATGATCTTCAGAGTCAGCCGCGTCTCTGCCTTCAGCACCGGCCGTGGACCGCGCCGCGGCAGATTGATCAGGTCGATCGGCCACAGTACCGGTACCATCCACGCGAGCGTATCCCGTACCGGGTGGCCCTTGCCGTGGATCCGGCCCTCCTTATCTACCGGATAGTTCGGCACCTGCACCACCTTGGCCGCGAGTGGAACCACCGTTCCCGGAGGCAGGATCATGCGATCGAACTTCAGCTCCATCCATCCCTTGCCGACCAGGTGGCCGGGATCGCGATAGTCCTCAAACCGCCCTACCAGGTAACTCCCATAAGGAAACGCCGATCGACCGTACATCTCAAAGTGGCTCACCCGGCAGAGCACGGGATCGCCAATATCGGCCGTCTTTGACGACAGCTTGGGCTCAGAGACGGTGCATTGGATAATCGACCCAGCCGGAATCAGCTGGTCCGCAAACCCGCTGACGGGCGCGGCGAGGAGAGAGAGAAAGAGAGCGTAGCGAATGCTCTTCATGCGGAGACCTCCTGAAAAGCCAAGCTCACAACAGAGCCGGTAGTCGTGCGTCTCGCCGGAGTGCACCGCGGCGAGCGGAGCATCCTGCACTCAAAGAGGCAGGACATATGTCGAACGGTGCAGCCATCATCCTGCCGAACGGACGGTTCGTCAACAGCAAAAAAAGACTGCTTTCGCCGCTTGCACAACAGCCGCAAACGCATGATAGCCAAGCTGATAACGCTGCTGCAACACCACTCTCGACAGTGATCGCCGCCGCCGTCTTCACGCCTCTTTTGAGCCCGGCACCGTGCTCCGGTATACGATGGCTCCCACAGGAGATCCCATGCCCTTCAAAGCCCTGCTGGCCCTCACGACTGTGGCCCTCGCGCTCGTTCTTGCCCCCGCTCTGCCCGCCCAGCAGCCCCTCTCCGCCATGCCGTACTCGCCCTCGCTCGATCTCTCCAGCCTCGATCGCACAATCGATCCCTGCACAGACTTTTATAAGTTCACATGTGGCGGCTGGCAGAAGAACAACCCCATCCCTGGCGATCAGGCTTCGTGGTCCGTCTATGCCAAGCTCGGCAACGACAATCAGCAGTTCCTCTGGGGCATCCTCAAGGAAGACGCCGCTGCGCAGAACCGCACGCCCGTCCAGCAGAAGGTCGGCGACTACTTTGCCGCCTGCATGGACACCGCCGCTATCGACGCCGCCGGCCTGAAGCCGCTCGCACCCGCCCTCGCCCGGATTGATGCCCTCAAGACCCGCCCCGAGCTCATCGCCGCGCTCGCTCCGCTTCATCACACCGCCGTCGGCAGCTTCTTCTTCAACTCCGGTACCGACCAGGACGCCATCGACTCCTCGCTCGTCATCGTGGCCGTTGAGGCCGGCGGCCTCGGCCTGCCCGACCGCGACTACTACCTCAACACCGACGCCAAGAGCACCACCCTCCGCCAACAGTACACCGCCTATATCGAGCATCTGCTCACCCTTGCCGGCGAGCCCGCCGCGCAGGCCACCACCGACGCCGCCACCATCCTCCGCATGGAGGCCGCCCTCGCCCAAGCCTCGCTCTCCCGCGTCGACCGCCGCGATCCGCACAAGACCTACCATCCCATGACAATCAGCGAGCTCTCGGCCCTCGCCCCCGCCATCGACTGGCCCGTCTACTTCAAGACGCAGGATGCGGCCGTTACGGGCAAGCTCAACGTCTCGCAGCCCGAGTTCCTCAAGGCCGTAAACGCCGAGCTCAGCTCCGAGCCCGTGGATGCGCTCCGCACCTATCTCCGCTTTCATCTGCTCGACGCCGCCAGCCCCTACCTTGCGCACCCGTTTGAGCAGGCCCACTTCGACTTCTTCGGTCACACTCTCCGCGGCATCCCCGCCATGCTCCCGCGCTGGAAGACCTGCACCCGCGGCGCCGATCGCCAGCTCGGCGAGGCGCTGGGCCAGGAGTTCGTCCGTCGCACCTTCTCCGCCGACATGAAGGCCAAGACTCAGCGCATGACGGAGCAGATCGAGACCGCCATGCGTGCCGAAATCGAGACCCTGCCCTGGATGACTCCTTCGACAAAACAGGAGGCCCTCCGCAAGCTCTCCGCTATTCGTAACAAGATCGGTTACCCAAATACCTGGCGCGACTACTCCGCTCTCAGCATCACGCCGACCGGCTACTTTGACAACGCCCTCCGCGCTTCTCTTTTTGAGGAAGCACGCCAGTGGCACAAGCTCGGCAAGCCTGTGGACCTGAACGAGTGGGGTATGACGCCGCCCACTGTCAACGCCTACTTCAACCCGCAGATGAACGACATCAACTTTCCGGCCGGCGTCCTGCAGCCGCCGCTTTATGACGTCAAGCTCGACGACGCGCCCAACTACGGCAACACCGGCGCCACCATCGGCCACGAACTCACTCACGCCTTCGACGACCAGGGGCGGCAGTTCGACGACAAAGGCAACCTCCGCGACTGGTGGACCCCCGCCGACGCCAAGGGCTTCGAAGACCGTATCAACTGCGTCCGCGACCAGTACGCCGGCTACATCGTTGTCGATGACATTCACATCAACTCCAAACTCACCAGCGGCGAAGACGTCGCCGACCTGGGCGGCACGTTGCTCGCCTACATTGCATGGCAGAAACAGCTCGCCACGACTTCATCGGCATCCTCCCCGAAAAATTTAAATGTGTCAGCCGCCTACGTCAGGCAGAACGTCTCCACCATGCAGGGTGATTCCGCCAAGCCGGCTGCCGTGGGCAATAGAGATGGCTTTACCCCCGACCAGCGCTTCTTCATCGGCATGGCGCAGTGGGCGTGCGAAAACGAACGCCCGGAAAATCAGCGTGTCAACGCCATTACCGACCCGCACTCGCCTGGCTTCGCCCGCATCAACGGCGTCGTCGCCAACTTGCCCCAGTTCCAGGCAGCCTTCGCGTGCAAGGCGGGGCAGCCCATGGTCCACACCCCTACCTGCAAGGTGTGGTGACGATGCCCGACCCCGACAACACGTCCG
>CAXTJC010000131.1:0-7632 GCA_964244225.1 uncultured Acidobacteriaceae bacterium | reverse complement strand
GGGCTGACGGCCATGCGGTCTTCGATGAAGTCGCCGAGATGCGAATCTTCCTCTTCGCCGATTGGGGTCTCAAGCGAGATGGGCTCCTGGGCGATCTTGAGGACCTTACGGACCTTGGCGACCGGGATATCCATGCGCTTGGCGATCTCTTCGGATGAGGCCTCCCGGCCGAGCTCCTGCACTAGCTGACGTGAGGTGCGGATGAGCTTGTTGATGGTCTCGATCATGTGGACAGGAATTCGGATAGTCCGGGCCTGGTCCGCGATGGCGCGGGTGATGGCTTGCCGAATCCACCAAGTGGCGTAGGTCGAGAATTTGTAACCGCGGCGGTACTCGAATTTATCGACCGCCTTCATGAGGCCGATGTTGCCCTCCTGGATGAGGTCGAGGAACTGCAGGCCACGGTTGGTGTACTTCTTGGCGATCGAGACCACGAGACGCAGGTTGGCTTCAATCAGCTCCCGCTTTGCCTTTTCTGCGTCCATGTCGCCCTGGATCATCTCGCGCTGGGTGCGCTTGAGATCTTCGAGCGGAATGCCGGCATCCTGCTCCACGCGTTCGAGGTCGGCGCGGCAGTTCTTCTGCTGCCGGCGGTACTCCTTCTTGAGCTCTTCGGAGCGTGAGGCCTCGAACTTGGCGTCGAGCGACTTGATCTGCCGCTCGAGCGTGCGCATGGAGTCGACGGTCTTGTTGACCTTATCGAGCAGCCGCTTCTTCTCGCCGTTGGTGTACTTGAACTCGCGGACGATGCGGTTGACGAAGACGTGCTCGCGGCCGATGAGCCAGCGTGTCTTGCGCACCTCTTTGGTCTTGGCCTTGGCGTCCTTGAGATCGTTGGCGGCGGTGAGCTTCTCCTCAAGAGCCGCGACCTTCTTCTGATGCTTGACGATGGTGTCGACGCGGGTGACGGTGGAGCGGACACGCGCCTGCAGGATCTCTTCGGTGAGCTCCTCTTCGTCGAAGGTGACGACTTCTTTGATGTTGCGGACGCCGCGACGCAGATCTTCGCCGAGGCCGACGATCTCGCGGATGACGATCGGCGAGCGCGAGATGGCCTTCATGACGCGAATCTGCCCGCGCTCGATGCGCTTGGCGATTTCGACCTCGCCCTCGCGGGTGAGCAGCGGGACGGTGCCCATCTCGCGGAGGTACATGCGGACGGGGTCGTTTGTCTTCTCGAGCGTGCCGGGCGAGAGATCCAGTTCTACGTCGTCGGACTCTTCGCCCGCTTCAACCTCGCGCTCTTCTCCGCGCTCCCCACGGCTACGGCGCTCCTCACCCGAGAGCACGTCGATGCCCTGGGTGTTGATGGTGGTGAGGAGATCGTCCAGGTCGTCCGGCGTGGTGATGTCGCCGGGCAGCAGATCATTGACCTCCCCATAGGTCAGATATCCCTTTTCCTTGCCGGTATCGATGAGTTTATCGATGTCTTCTTCGTACTTGTCGAGTTCTTCAGCCACGGTGGCGTGCGCTCCCTGCGATAGATGGTTTGGGTCTCCCACACGAGCGGCACGCACTGCACAGCGCACCGGGAGGATTCCCTGAGGTTGTACCTGGTTTCGGGACGTGTTGAAGGGCGGTAAAGACCGCCAAGGCCAGCCGTGATCTTGGGCAAGATCGGGGCATCAAGGGCGCACGTTCCCGAAGCACAGAATAACACTTTTTTAGATGTGACGGATGTGCAAAAAGGTTCAGGTACGGATGCGCCGGCGGGGAGCCTATGGCGCCTTTGCGGTAACGGCGATCTGGGCCTTGATCCTGTTGAACTGAGCCTTGGTGAGGATGCGCCGTTGTACCAGCTCGGACGCGGCGCCGTAGGGCCTGCCGGCAACGATGGCGCCGGCCAGGGGTGGCGTAATGCCTGGGAGTGTCTGCAGCTGCCGGGCGGAGGCAGTATTGAGATCGAGCGGGCCTTTGCGGGTTAGACCCTCGAAGACGCCCTTGGCGATCTGGCCGGCGCCTCGCTTAGCCGCGGCGGTTGCGTCCGCGGTGTGCTCCTTGAGCGCGTCGGGGTTGCCGGAGGAGAAGCAGCCCGAGAGCAGGAGCGTACAGACCGAGATGGCGGCCAGACGGGCTTTCATACAAGCTTCGATGCGGCGACAGGCAGCTGTGGCATGCGAAGGGCTCAGCTTTCGAGGCCGGGCTTTGACCGGCGAACGCGGGCGAGCAGGGCTGCGGGGCGAAGGAAGTGGGGGTACTCGGTGAGGCCGGCGAGAAAGGCGGGGAGATGATCCTGCGCGAGGTGGAGCGAGGTGGGGAGGACGTATACGTTCATCACGGCCTCGGAGAGCAGCAGCGACCATGCGGCAGCGTAGAGGCCGGCGTGCCTGGCCGCGAGATAGGTGATGCAGACGGTGATGCTGGTGCCGGCGATGTACCAGGCGGCGAGCCGCTGATGCTGGTTGGTCGAGGTGATGAGGACCGATGAGGTGGACCAGAGCGCGTAGGCGATCACGACCAGGAGCAGGATGGCGAGCAGCGGACGGCTGGGCGGGACGTGGCCGGCGGTCCAGTGGTGCAGGAACCAGGGGCCGATGGTGATCATGCTGAGCACGATGACCACCGCGACGATGAGGGCCAGCTGGCAGGCGCGGCGATGCAGCGAGCGCACCAGCGGGATGTTGCCCGCGCCGAAGGAGAGGGCGAGCTCGGGCTCGAAGGTGCTGTTGACCATCTGGACCATCTGCAGGGCGACGCGGGAGACGGTACGGGCGGTGCCGAAGATGACGACGGCGGTGGGACCGAGGGCGTAGCCGACGGCCATGAGCGTTCCCTGGAGGTTGAGCGCATTGCCGATAGGGAAGCCCATGAAGGCGAGCGCCGGTCCGGTGATGCGGCGGATTTCGCCCCAGGAGGCGTGACGGAAGCCGAACTCGATCCAGGGCACGTCGCGCTTGACCATGATGGAGAGGATCAAGGTCCCAAGCGCGTTGGCGCAGGCGAAGACCAGGGCGACGGACCGGACGCCGCCGCCGAGGATGACCGGTATGAGCATGGCGGCAAAGGCGCCGAGGGTCATGATGGTCTTGACCAGGCCGCCGAAGGGGTATCGGCCTATAGACCGGTAGGCGGCCTGCAGGAGCTGCTCCAGTTGGCCGAGCAGGACGGAGACTCCGAGATAGAAGATGACCCACTTGGTGTCGGTCTCGCCGATGGAGAGGAGCTTGAGGTGGCGGGCGACGGGGAAGAGATACAGCACGGCGGAGCCGATGACGATGGTGCCGGTGCAGATGCCGCAGATGAGCCACCAGGAGGACTGGAAGGAGCGCAGGGCGGCCTCGCGATTGCCGGCGGACTCGGCCATGGCCATCTCGTTGCCGGCGACGGAGCCGAAGCCGACGTTGGCGAAGGAGAGCGTGGACGGGATGGAGGAGACGATGAGCCACTCGCCATAGAGCGGCACGGACCAGAAGTGCAGGAAGACCGGGACCTGGACGAGCTGGATGATGGTGCTGGCGAGCTTGCCGATCCAGTTGGAGAGAAAGCCGAGGAACAGCCGGCGCTTGGTTGTGCTTTCCATCACGATCGAGAGTGGCCCTCGAGGGGATTGTATCTTTGCCGGATTGTCAGCTGGTTGATGGCGCGGCGGCATCGATCCACATGCGCAGGCCGAAGTCGAAGCTGCTGGTAGGCTTCTGAGTTCCGAGAACGCCTGCGGCTTCGAGCGCGGTGATGCCGTGAAGAAAGGCCCAGAGGGTAACGGCTGCCTGCGGCGCTCTCTGCTCGCCGTAGAGGCTGCTGACCTGCTGCTGCACGAAGCGCCACAGCTCGACGTGGGCCGCCTCAGAGCCGGGCTCCGGGGCGGACGGCAGAAGGGTGAGGGAGAAGATCTGGGGCTGATCGCGGGCGAAGCGCACGTAGGCTCGCGCGATGCTGCGCAGCGCCTGCTCGGGTGGCTTCTTCGCCGCGGCTTTGTGAAGCACTGCCAGGAGGCGGCGCTGGCTCTCTTCGGCAAGGGCCGCTTCAAGCGCGGCGCGGTCGGCGAAGTAGCGGTAGAGGGCGTTCGGGGCCAGATCTAACGTCGCGGCCACGCTGCGCAGGGAAAGACCGGTGAGGCCATCGCGCGCGACCTGATCCATTGCGGTTGCGAGGATGGTCGATCGATCGGTCTTCGAGGGATAGGGCATATGAGATCACTGTACCCGTTGCGTGCTTGTCCGCATAGGTGTACGGTGTACCTGTTGAAGGTGTACGCTGCCTATCTATGCGCCATGAGCGAGGAGACACGAATGATGAAGTCGGTGGTAGTGACGGGAGCGTCGACGGGGATCGGCTGGGGCATCTGTGATGTGCTGGTGAAGAAGGGATTCAGGGTGTATGGGACAGTTCGCAAACAGGCGGACGGGGATAAGCTTCGGGCGGAGTTCGGAGAGGGCTTTACGCCGCTGCTGATGGATGTAACGGACCAGGCCGCGGTAACACGCGCGGCGGAGCAGGTACGCGCGGCGCTCGGGCGATCGACGCTGGCCGGGCTGGTGAACAATGCGGGCATCAGCGTGACGGGCCCGCTGCTTCACCTGACGATGGAGCAGTACCGGCAGCAGCTGGAGGTGAACCTGATTGCGCCGCCGCTGGTGACGCAGGCGTTTGCCGATCTGTTAGGGACGGACCGGACGCGCGAGGGTGGGCCTGGCCGCATCGTCAACATCAGCTCTATGGGCGGCAAGATGGGAGCGCCGTTTCTGGGCGCGTACGTGGCTGCGAAGCATGGCCTTGAAGGGATGTCAGAGGTGCTGCGGCGCGAGCTGATGCTGTACGGGATTGACGTGATTCTGGTAGCTCCCGGCTCTGTTGTGAGTGCGATCTGGGATAAGGCGGAGGCGGAGGATGCGTCGAGATACGATCACACCGACTATGGCGAAAGCCTAAAGCGCTTCACAACGTACATGGTTCAGGAGGGCCGGAAGGGTCTGAAGCCACAGGTGATTGGACAGACTGTGCTCGTGGCGTTGACGGCGCGCAGACCCAAGGTTCGGTATGCGGTGGTTCCAGGAAAGTTCAAGAACTGGACGATGCCGCGGCTGCTGCCGAAGCGGGTTCTGGACCGGCTTATCGGAAAGCAGATCGGTCTGCTGCCTTCATGAGGCTTCGCGCGGCGTGTGCTGGCGAAGGGCTCGGTCGAGGGCTACTTTTTCCTGCATGAGGGTGGTGAGGACGGCGTCGTTGTTGTGGCGCTGGGCCTCGGTGAGCAGGTGGCGGATCTCGCGCTGGCGGCGCTCCATGCGACGGCGCTCGAGGGTGTGGAGGGCGTTGGCGACGAGTTCGGCGGTGGGGTGGCCGGCGTCGGCGGAGTCGGAGGCGATGGAGACGGTTTCGAGGGCGCGGGCGAGAAGGGCGCGGGAGGCGTCGTCAGGGGCGGCGTCGAGGGGGTTCGAGGGTGCGGGGGCGTTGGCGAGGATGTCGAGGAGCTCGCCGGCGGGCAGGCCGTCAATGTACTCGGGGTGATTGATGAGTTCGGTGGCGGCGAGCTGGCGGGCGGGGTTGGACTCGGACAGCACGAGGGCGCGGAGAAGGACGCGTTCGGTCTCGCTGGCGGGATCGCGCCTGGGGGTGGAGCGAAGGCTCTCGACCTTGGTGGCGGCGGCCTGGCGGAGCTCCTGGCGCAGGATGGCGGACTCGATCGAGAGCTTCTGCGCGGCGTCGGCGGCGAACTCGTCGCGGTGCAGCGCGTTGGGCATGCGGCGGATGTGGGGGAGGAGGAAGTTCATGGCCTTGACCTTGGCTTCGGGGGTGCGGGCGGGGAAGAGCTGGCGGGCGCGGTCGATGAGGTAGTCGGCGTGACGTCTGGCGCCGCGCAGCGCGGCCATGTAGGCCTCCATGCCGCGCTCCCGCACGAAGCGGTCGGGGTCGAGGCCGCCGTCGAGCGCGACTACCTTGACCTCGAAGCCCTCTTCGGTGAGCAGCGCGATGGACTTCTCGGCGGCGTTGGCGCCGGCCGTGTCGGGGTCGAAGTTGACTACGACGCGATGGGTAAAGCGGGAGAGCAGGCGGACCTGGTGCTCGGTGAAGGCGGTGCCGGAGGTGGCGAGGACGTTGCGGACGCCGGCCATGTAGACGGAGATGCAGTCCATCTGGCCTTCGACGAGCAGGGCGAAGTCGTGCGAGCGCATGTCGGCCCTGGCCTTATCGAGGTTGAAGAGGACGTGGCCCTTGCTGTAGAGCGGCGTTTCGGGGGAGTTCATGTACTTGGCGATGGGACGGCCCTTGTCGTCGGTGTCATCGAGCGCGCGGGCGGTGAAGGCGATGACCTTGCCGGCCTCGTTAGCGATAGGGAAGGTGATGCGCTTGCGGAAGCGGGCGTACATCTGGCCCTGGCTGCCGTCGGCCTGCTCCTTCGCGCTGAAGAGGCCCGAGGCGCGCATGGCGTCTTCGGCGAAGTGCGGCCGGAGGGCGTCGCGCATGTGGTTGAAGTCGTCTGGCGCGTAGCCGATGCGGAAGGTTTTGATGGTGTCGGGGGTGACGCCGCGGCCGGTGAGGTACTCGCGGGCGCGGGCGGCCTCGGGGGAGTTGAGGGCCTGCTGGAAGTACTGGGTTGCGGCCTCGTGGAGGTCGATGAGCTGGCGGCGGATGCCGGCCTCGCGAGCCTCTTCGGGGCTGGAGAACTCGCGCTTCGGCAGCGGGATGCCGGCCTTGGTGGCGACGGAGCGGACGGCCTCGGGGAAGGGTACGTTTTCGAGCTTCATGACGAAGGTGAAGACGTCGCCTTTCTCATGGCAGCCGAAGCAGTAGAAGTAGCCGTGCGCGGCGTTGACGGAGAAGGAGCCGGTCTTTTCTTTGTGGAAGGGGCAGAGGCCGGTGTAGTTCTGGGCGCCGGACTTGCGCAGGCGGACGTAGTCGCCGATGATCTTGACGATGTCGATCTGCTGCTTGACGAGTTGGGCGAAGTTGTCGGGCATTGGGTACTCCCTTCCCCCCGGTACTTTGGGTCTAAAGTCTTCGAACTAAAATATTTAGTACGTGATGCGTTGTCATCAAGGTATGACCCTAGCTAATCTCAGCGGCTAAAGCCGCACGGCATACGAAGCAGGTATGGCATAGCTGAAGCCATGCCCTTAACTCAAGCGCACTCGATCAGAGAACGCTGGGAAGATGCTGGGGCTTGGGAACAAAAAGCAGGTTCCTCGCGGTGCTCGGAATGGAAGAAAGAAAAGCAACGGCGTCGGGTGTGAGTCTCCTTTTGTGGGGGTTCTCAGTGACAAGGATAGCTCCGCGACGATACCAGTTGCGCCACGCAGCACGATGCAGATTTAGGAGCGATGCCGAAGTCGGCGGAAGGGGAGGAGTTCAGTGACAGTGATGGATGTGGAGGAGTTCAGGAAGTCGACGACGAGGAGCGGCCCGGCGGAAGGGCTTTCCGCGCCGCTGGCTGCTCTGTGGTGGGACGCGAAGGGCGACTGGGCGCGGGCGCATGCGCTGGTGGATGCTCTGGAGACGAAGGACGGGATGGCGGTGCACGCGTATCTGCACCGGCGAGAGGGTGACGCGGGGAATGCGGAGTACTGGTATCGGCGGGCGGGGAGGGAGCTGCGGCGCCCGACGATGGAGGCGGAGTGGGCGACGCTGGTGGAGGTGCTGCTGGGGACACGCTGATTTAGTCCTGAACGTATGACCAAGCTAACCTCAGCGGCTAAA
>CAXTJC010000130.1:0-7679 GCA_964244225.1 uncultured Acidobacteriaceae bacterium | reverse complement strand
GGAGTATGGGGCGGCGCAGTGGAGCGCCCGCAAAGCATAGCCTAAGCTATGGTGCCGCGAGTTCACGGCGGGCGGGGTTTATTGAGTTTGGCCCCTGTCGCCCAAAGCCCAGCCGAGAGATGCTGAGGAGAAGACCTCTTCGCCATCAGATGTCGTGTTCCAGCCTTCCTGCTCCTTAGGAGCAAATTGTCGGCGATTCAGGGACTATGACCTCATAGTGCATCTTGCTGCGCCTGCGGAGAAGAAGCGCTACAACACCCTCAACCGATAGAGGAATAGTTTCCAAACATGCCTCAAGTGTGACAAAGTGGTGGCCGAGGAAGCATGGTGCGCAGGAGACAGACGATGAGCGGACTTCGTAGGGCGGGTGTGTGGCGCAGGATGCGACTTCTAGCAATCGCCGGAGCTGGAGGTGTGTTTGGAGCGTTGGCGATGGCGTCGCCGGTCGATCTCCGCGTGGAGCAGAGGACCGATCTTCTCGGCATGGATACAGCGCGGCCTGTGCTTTCATGGCGAAGTGACGCGACGGCCCACGAATGGCGGCAGACGGCCTATGAGATTGAAGTGGCCAGCTCGATGGTGAGCTTGCAGAGCGGCAAGGCGGACGTTTGGGATAGCGGTCGCACACCGTCTGGCGAGTCCACAGGGATTCCGTATCAAGGCCCATCGCTGCGCAGTGGAACACGCTACGTCTGGCGGGTGCGAACCTGGGATGCACAGAATCGTGAGGAGAAATCGGCAGAGGGGGCTTGGTGGGAGATGGGTCTGCTGCGGCCAGAGGACTGGGCAGGACAGTGGATTGGGTATAACGATGCCGAGGAACAGGCTTTGCTCGCGCGCGTGCAGTGGCTGTGGCTGCCGGGTGGAGATGCGCGGCAGGTTGAGCGAAAGCAGGCAGCCGAGTTCCGCTATACGTTGCATCTGAACGCAAAGCCTGACGCTGCGGTTCTGCATGTGCTCTCTGGCGGCACGTTTACAACAACCGTGAACGGCCAACAACCCGGGCAGAAGGAAGATTGGGGCGCCTTCGATCGAGAGGACGTACGCGGGGATCTAAAGGCGGGTGTCGGAGACGCTGGAGATAATGAAATTGTGGTGAGGACGACGGCCCGGGGATCGAGGTCAGCGGAGACCGTGGCACATGCGATGGCAGCGGTTCTGGAGCTGCGGGAACGGGGCGGCCGTACGCGGCAGATCGTGACGGATCAGAGCTGGTCAGCGAGGGCGAGCGCGGGGGAGTGGCTTCCAGCGCAGGTGGTGGGCGGTCTCGCAACTTTGCGGGTGAGCGTGGGATCGGATCGTAAAGTGATGATGCCGGCGCCGGACCGGCTGTCAAGTGGAGTCTCTCTTCTGCGTAAAGAGTTCACGCTACAGCGTGCAGTCAGGTCTGCCCGCCTGTATGTAACGGCCATGGGAGCATATCGTGCGTACCTGAATGGCGATCGAGTGGGTAAGGCCGAACTTACACCAGGGTTTACGGACTTTCGCAGGCGTGTGCTCTACCAGACTTATGATGTGACCACGATGGTGCATCCCGGTAAAAACGTGCTTGGCGCCATGCTGGGCGCGGGGTGGCATGGCAGTCCGCTGCTGTGGGCAGGGATACGAGAGTTCCCCGGACCGGATCTCTTGCGGGCGCAGCTCGACATTACGCTGACGGACGGATCGCACACTGTGATTGCCTCAGACAAGAGCTGGCTGAGCGCGCAGGATGCGACTGACTCGGCCGAGATTTATGGCGGCGAGACGTATGACGCGCGCAGGGCGCGGCCAGCCTGGAGCACGGCACGTGTTGTAGGGAAGGCAGGATGGGCGCCGGTGAAGGAGGGATCTGTGCCCGCGGACGTTGCGGTCGCAGCAGAGCCGGATCTGCCAGTTCATGTCTCGCAGACCATTCAACCAGTCCATGTCACTGTGTTGCCCGCGCAGGAGGGACGTTCGGCGGACAAGCTGTTTGACATGGGCCAGAATATGGTGGGGCTGGTCAAGCTGCGGGTTCGCGGTAAGCGCGGCACTACCATCCGGCTGCAGTTTGCCGAGCGGCTGAAGCCGGATGGAAGCGCGTACACCGAGAATCTGCGGAACGCGGACGCGGCTGATGAGTACACGCTGCGCGGTGGTGGCGTGGAGGAGTGGACGCCTTCGTTTACATTCCACGGCTTCCGGTATGTGCAGGTGAGTGGTCTACCGGCAGGCGCCGGCAAGGAGACGCTCGAGGGCGAGGTGATGAATAGCCTTCCGGATAAGTCGGCGATGCGCTTCTCGAGTTCGAGCGCGCTGCTCAACAGCATGTTTGAGCTTGGGTTGTGGGGGCAGCGGGGCAACTTTCTCTCCGTCCCAACGGATTGTCCACAGCGCGATGAACGGATGGGGTGGATGGGCGACGCGGGCGTCTTTTGGCGCACGGGATCGTACAACTTCGATATCGATTCCTTTACGCACAAGTTCATGGACGATGTGACGGATGCTCAGACCCGAGACGGCGCCTTTGCGAACATCTCGCCGAACCTGCTTCTGGTTGGGCCGGAGGCGACGGGGGCGCCGGGATGGGGTGATGCGGGTGTGCTGGTGCCGTATGCAACGTGGATGCAGTATGGCGATCGCAGCGTGATTGAGCGGAACTGGAGCGCGATGGAGCGATGGATGCGCTTTATCGAGACGACCAATCCTGACGGCCTGCGACAGAAGCAGCTCGGGCCGAACTATGCCGATTGGTTGGCACCGGATCCGAACACGCCGGGGGACCTGGTGGCGACGGCGTACTGGGCACTGATAGCGCGGCAGATGCAGGTGATGGCGACAGCGACCGGGCGAGCGGAGGATGCGAAGCGGTATGCGGCGGTTGAGGCGAAGGTACGATCGGCGTTCCGCAAGGCCTATGTGAAACAGGATGGAACCGTCGCCGGAGGAACGCAGACGGCCTATCTGCTGGCACTCTACACAGGGATGGCAGAGCCGGAGCAGCGTCGCGGCATGACCGATCGTCTGGTTGCGAGTATCGAGGAGCACGGCACGCACCTGACCACCGGTTTTCTGGGGACGCCGTTTCTGCTCTTCGTTCTGGATGCTGAGGGCCGCAGCGATGTCGCGTTCAGGCTGCTGCTGAGCGACAGCTATCCGAGCTGGGGATATATGGTCAGCAAGGGGGCGACGACGTGGTGGGAGCGATGGAACGGGGATACCGGCGATCCGGGGATGAACTCGTATAACCACTATGCGTTTGGGTCGGTGATGGCGTGGGTGTATCGCAGGGTCTCAGGCATTGATACTGACGCGGGCGGCGCGGGCTTTCACCACGTGGTGATTGCGCCGCACACGGATGCCAAGCTGACGCACGCGCGGACGGAGTACGACTCGGCATATGGAACGATTGTGACGGACTGGACACGCGATGCGCAGGGCGGTCTGGAGATGACGGTGGTGCTGCCGGCGAATACGACGGCAACAGTTGAGCTGCCGAGAGGAGTGAAGGGAACAGCGATGGTGGACGGACAGCCGATGCAGGCGACGGCTGGGATGGCGCGTGCGGAGATCGGCTCGGGAACCTATCAGTTCCGTGTGGAGTAGCGCTGGGCGGACCCTCCCTCCCCCCTACTTTGGGTGTGAAGTCTTCTTTTTACGGCATTTGAAGTTGGAGTACCTGCGCGCATCATGGGGATGGCGCTCGATGGGGAATGTCATACTTTTAGTGTAAGGATTTGTGCTGAAAGTTGCGCCACGATGGGGCTTCAAGGAGCCGACTAGAGCAGATTACCCGGAGGTGTGCTGTGTTTCTCTCAGCGTTTGAGGACGCGTCGCTTCGCTCCGTTGTTAAAAGCGGAATACGGGGATCCGTTCGCTTCGCTCAGGATGACAACCAAAAGACATAAAGAAACGGGGTGGGCGATTAGAAAGGAGGCGCATGGCATACAGCAGATGTAAGTGCAAAGGCGGCCGGGTGGCCGCCTTTGCTGTGTGCGTGTTGCGATGTATGGGTGGGGTTATGCGGGGGAGGGTTGGCCTTCGCCGAAACCGGGCTTGCGGCCGACCTCAGGCTTAATGACCTTGAGGCTGTCGCCGTTGCCCGAACCCGGATCGGCGTGAGCCAGTGGGGATCGTGCGGGTGGCAGCTCCTTGCCTTCGATGATGAGCTTGATCTCAACGGCGTCCAGGGTTTCGCGCTCGAGCAGGGCGGTGGCCATGCGGTGCATGATGTCCTGGTGGGTGTCGAGGATGGTATAGGCCGACTTGTAGGCGGCGTCCACGAAGCTCTTGACCTCGGCGTCGATCTCCTTGGCGGTGTCATCCGAGAAGTCGCGATGCTGTGCAATTTCACGGCCGAGGAAGATCTGCTCTTCCTTCTTGCCGAAGGTGAGGGGACCGAGGCGCGACATGCCGAACTCGCAGACCATACGGCGAGCAAGACCGGTGGAGCGCTCGATGTCGTTGCCGGCACCGGTGGTCATCTGCTTGAGGAAGATCTCCTCGGCGCAGCGGCCGCCCATGAAGATGGCGAGCTCGGTCTCCAGATAGTCCTTGGTGACGGAGTGCTTGTCCTCCTGGGGGAGGTGCATGGTAACGCCGAGTGCCATACCGCGCGGGATGATGGTGACCTTATGGAGCGGATCCGAGTGCTCGCGCATGGCGGCGACAAGAACGTGGCCGGCTTCGTGATAGGCCGTAACCTTCTTATCTTCGTCGGTGAGCAGCATGGACTTGCGCTCGGCACCCATCATGACCTTGTCCTTGGCGACTTCAAAGTCATACATATGGACAGCCTTGCGGTTGTAGCGAGCGGCGGTGAGGGCGGCCTCGTTGACCATATTCGCGAGATCGGCGCCGGAGAAGCCCGGGGTGCCGCGCGCGAGAATGTTCAGGTTGACGTCCTCGGCCATGGGAACCTTCTTCGAGTGGACCTTGAGAACCTCTTCGCGGCCGCGAATGTCCGGGCGATCGACGACGACGCGACGATCGAAGCGGCCGGGGCGAAGGAGAGCGGGGTCGAGAACGTCGGGGCGGTTGGTCGCGGCGACGAGGATGACGCCGTCGTTTGACTCAAAGCCGTCCATCTCGACGAGGAGCTGGTTAAGGGTCTGCTCGCGCTCGTCGTGACCGCCGCCAAGGCCTGCACCGCGGTGCCGGCCGACTGCGTCGATCTCATCGATGAAGATGATGCAGGGAGCGTTCTTCTTGCCCTGCTCGAAGAGATCGCGGACGCGCGAGGCGCCGACACCGACGAACATCTCAACGAAGTCAGAACCGGAGATGGAAAAAAAGGGCACGTTCGCTTCGCCAGCAACAGCGCGGGCGAGCAAAGTCTTGCCGGTTCCCGGAGGTCCGACGAGCAGAACGCCCTTGGGGATGCGGCCGCCGAGACGCTGGAACTTCTGGGCCTCGCGAAGGAACTCGATGATCTCTTTGAGTTCTTCCTTGGCCTCATCGACGCCGGCGACGTCCTTGAAGGTGATCTTCTTCTGCTGCATGGAGAGCAGGCGGGCGCGGCTCTTACCAAAGCTCATGGCTTTGTTGCCGCCGGACTGCATCTGGCGCAGGAAGAAGAACCACAGACCGAGCAGAAGGGCGAACGGAGCGGCCTGGATCAGGATGCTAAGCCAAGCGTTCGAGTTCTGGTCCTTGATGCTGATGTCGACGCCGTGATCGCGCAGGGTCTTGTACATGTCCGGATAGTTGGCCGGGATGTTGGTGTGGAACTGGGTCTTGGTGTCGCCTTCGCGATAGTGGCCCGTGACCTCACTTTGGTTTACCGTGACGTCCTTGATCTTGCCCTGATCGGCGTCGGTGAGGAGCTGGGAGAGCGAGATGTTCTTCTCCTGCCCCATGCCGGTGCTATGGACGACGAACTGCCACAGCAGGAGCAGGCAGGTGATCATGCACACCCAAATCAGAATCTGTTTGACGGTCGAGTTCAAATCGAGTTCCCCATTTCATCTGCGGCGAAGAGGTAAGGCCTGCCGAGGGCCTATTCCAGACTGCTGTTTCTTTAGACGAGAGCGAACCCGGAAGGATTCTCCAGCCCGGGGTGGTGACTTGGGTCAGTTCCGGAGCGGGCTTACCTTCGCACCATCAGGCCCTCTACGCCATCAGGTAACTTTGATTCTACTCATTAAAATCGTGTGGTCTCGCTGCGAACTTGATGCAACGAAAGCAGCAGACCGGCCCGTTGAGCGGGCTTACGGGCTCTGCCTAAGGATGGTCTGATTGAGTCCTGAAAGTATGACCAAGCTGACCTCAGCGGCTAAAGCCGCAGTGCATGGAAAGCACTTACGGCATGGCTGAAGCCATGCCCTTAATGATGGAACCCTTGATCAGAGTCTCTTTAGGGGCTTTTGCGGGGACTGGTTCGCGAGGTCCGGGCCGCGGGAGAGCCTGAGCTCGCGGAGGGAACGCTCCGCCCGCAGGCCGTCCGAGAGGGAAAGACTGCTTCCGGGTTTGGACGGCACGGTAGAGATGGGTGCGCCCAGGCCGGTGAGGGCGAGCAGACGGGCGGTCTCCGGGAAGGAGAGCTGGACGCCCAGACGACGGGCGGTGGCGCGGAGGATGCGACGCTGCAGAGCCGGTGGGGACGCCTTCAGGCGCTCCAGGTCGATGGCGAAGACGGCGGAGTCGGGCGCGGTCGGGTTGGCGCGGCCGCCGCCGCGGACGGGCTTGCCCGGGAGAACCATCTGCGGCAGAACGCGGTCGAGCTCGCGCTGCCAGAAGATCTCTTCGTCGCGGGCGATGCCGGCGAGGTTGCCGAGGGTCGCGTTGAGGGATGGATTGAAGGCGCGCAGAGCGGGGACAAGCTGGTGGCGGATGCGGTTGCGGGTGAAGGCGAGGTCGGCGTTAGTCTCGTCCTCAACCCAGGCCTGGCCGATTTGGTGAAGATAGGCTTCGATCGCTGCGCGATCGGTCCCGAGAAACGGCCGGAGGATGCGACCGGTGCGGCCGTTGGGGACTTTAATCTCGACAACCGGGAAGATGCCAGCGAGGCCTTCGGTCCAGGCTCCGCGAAGGAGCTTCATCAAGACGGTTTCGGCCTGATCGTCGGCGGTGTGCGCGGTGGCAACGGCGTCGGCGTCGCCGGTGGCGATGAGAGAGGTGAAGGCGGCGTAGCGGAGGGTGCGGGCGGCTTCTTCGAGAGTCTCGCGGGAGCTGGCGGCGTGGGCGGGGGTATCGACGGCGCGGATGTGGAGCGGGACGGCGAGGGCGGCGCAGAGCTGCTCGACGGCGGCCTGGTCGCGATCGGCCGCGAGGCCACGGATGCCGTGATGAATGTGGATGGCGGAGAGGCCGAGGCCGAGGGAGTCGCGCGGGAGGGTATTGGCTGCGTGCAGGACGCGGAGCAGCGCGGTGGAGTCCGCGCCGCCGGAAAGCGCGACGGCGACACGCAGGCCGGGGGTGAAGGGCGCGCGATCAAAGGCGAGCAGGGTCTCGGGTGGGGGAGGCACGAGCTTGATAGTAGCTGGTGGCGATCAGCGCGGCGCGATAGTCTGGCGAGGTGAGCGAGAGTCAAGTGAGAATGGCAACAGAGGCGGATGCGGACGCCGTCATCTCGACCGACCATCGGGAGCGGAGAGATCCCCGTTTTCCCTCCGCCCGCCTCGCAATCTTCGGAAGTCAGCCCCCATCGAACAGCGCGCTCGCTTGCGTGTCATCCTAACTCTGAGCTTACCGAAGCCGGGTCCCTGGCGAGCGCGTTT
>CAXTJC010000129.1:0-7680 GCA_964244225.1 uncultured Acidobacteriaceae bacterium | reverse complement strand
CTTCCATAACTCGTTATAGGCGCCAATCTCGAGCATCGTCAGATCGAAGGGTCCGAATGCCTCCGCAATCTCTGTGAAGCCGTCCCACCATCCCGTATCAGCACCGAAGTACACGGTATGCGCCGATCCTTTCAGCACATACGCTCCCCACAGCGTCTCGAAGCGGTGAAACAGGCTCCTGCCCGAAAAATGGCGAGCCGGAACGGAGGTTATCGCGAGTTCCTGCCCACTCAGGCTCGTCACCGTTGCCGTCTCTGTCCAGTCCAGCTCGACGATTCGCTCCGTCGCCACGCCCCAGGCAGTGAGCAGGGGTGCAGTACCAAGCGCCGTGATCCACTGCGCTCTGGCTGTGCAGGGCAGCCGCGCCAGGTGGCCGATCGTAAACTCGCCCATATGGTCATAGTGATCGTGCGAGATCAGCACAGCGTCCAGATCGGGCAGATCCTCAAGCGCCATCGTGGGCGGGAAAAAACGCTTCGGCCCAAACCACTGCCGAGGCGACGCCCTCTCCTCCCAGACCGGATCGATCAGAATGCGGAGTCCGTCAATCTCTACCAGCATCTCGGAGTGGCCAAACCAGGTCACCCGTAGACCGCCGGCCGGTGCAATCCGATAGACCTCATTGTCGGTCCGGAATGGACCTGGCTGAACCAGCGGCGTGCGCTGCTCATGGTTCTTGATGTAGAGCGGCATCGCCTTGAAGATCAGGCTTGGCGTTCCGAGCACTGTCGGAACAGGGTTCTGGAACTTGCCCTTGATGCGTTCCGAGGACTTGAGTAACCTCGTCCTGCCATTCTGCTCTGCTGTCTGGTGCTCACTCACTCTTGCCTGCATCCCCGCGATACATTCCTTCGATCGAATTCTTGTACTTCTCTTCCACGACGCGGCGCTTCATCTTCCTGCTCGGTGTCAGCTCGCCGCCTTCCGCGCTCCACTCCTCCGGAACGACCGTGATCCTCTTGATTGTCTCGTAGTGCGCCAGGCCTTGATTGACTGACTCGATGATGCGGCGATACTCCGCATTCACCCTCTCATCCTTGACCAGGCTGGCGTGATCCTTTGTAAGGACGCCTTTCGCCTTGGCCCAGCCCTCCAAAGCCTGGAAATTTGGCGAGATCAGAACGGAGGCGAACTTTCGCTTGTCTCCGACCAACGCCGCATGAGCTACGAGCCCGTTCGCCTTCAGTTTGCTTTCGATTGGCTGCGGAGCGATCAACTTACCGCCGCTCGTCTTAAGCAGCTCTTTCTTCCGGTCCGTAATCGTAAGAAAACCGTCGTCTAGCTTACCGATGTCGCCAGTCTTAAACCAGCCGTCACCATCGAACACCTCTGCCGTGTCCTTTTCGCGGTTCCAGTATGCCTTGAACACCGAAGGTCCCCGCACCTCGAGCTCATCGTCCGCTGCAAACCGTACCTCAATGTTTGGCACCGGTTTGCCGACGCTGCCCAGCTTGTAGTGCTTCGGCGTATTCACCGCAATCACAGGCGAGGTCTCGGTCATGCCGTACCCCTCCAGAATGCGGATGCCTGCGTCCGCGAACCAGCCCGCCGTGTCGTCTCCCAAAGGGGCGCCCCCCGCGCTGAAGGTATGAACACGGCCACCAAAAGCGGCTGAAACCTTCGAGTAGACCAGCGCGTTTGCGATCTTCCACAGTATCGACCCGGGCGTACGCCCCTCCGCGATCGCCTTGCGGTTTTGTTCCCCCACCTGAATCGCCCACCGCAGGATGCGCGCCTTTAGCGGCGACGAGTTAGCTTTACCCTCCACCGATTGGCGAATCTTCTCGTAGACCCGCGGAACCGCGAGAAAAATTGTCGGCCGAACCGCCTGCAGCGCGTCCTGCAGCTTATCGATCTTCGGGCAGTACGCCACCAGCGCTCCGTGGCAGAGAAAGGCATAGTCAAGATGCCGCGCCGTCACATGCGAGAGCGGCAAGAACGAGATCGCGCTGTCCTCTGCGGTAAAGCCCATTTCGTCTGTCGTCACATTAACGTTGCTTGCGAGGTTCCAATGCGTCAGCTGCACCCCCTTCGGCTGCCCGGTCGTCCCGGAGGTATAGATGATCGTCGCCAGATCGTCCTTGCTTCGCTCCCGCAGCCGTTGATCGAAGGCGCTATCCCGCTCGCGCAACCCCTCCCAGCCCTCGAGCAGGCTCTTGAAACTATCGACTCCATCAAGCACCACATCATCCATTACCACAACATGTTCGAGTGCCGGCAGATCGCCTGCCTGCTGCAGCTTGCGATACTGCTCGGCGGTCGAGAGCACCGCAACCTTCGCACCAGAGTCATTCAACATATACCCGAGCTGCTCTGCCGTTGTCGTTCCGTAAAGCGGAACGTCGACCGCGCCCAAGGCCAGCGTCGCAAAGTCCGTAACCGGCCACTCCCACCGGTTTTCAGCGACCAGGACCACCCGATCGCCTTGCTGTACGCCCCAGCCCTCCAGCCTCTCCGCCAGAGCCCGTACCTTGCCGTAAAGCTCGCTCGCCACAAGCGGCGTCCATTGTCCGTCAGGCCGTTGCCACCGCATTACCTCGCGCTCGCCACGACTCATCGCCTTGAGCAGAATGTCATTCACCGACGTCAGATCGAACATGCCTCGTCCTCGCTCCAGCAGCAAACCAACGCTACCACCTCACGTTGAATGCTGCTTAGGTCTGGGGCTTTGGTGACAGGCAAACAAACGCCGCCGCCGACTGAGGCCACTGCTGCAATAGATTTAGCGCCAGACTGCTCGCGGATTCAGCCGCATGCCGCTCGATCAACGCCTTCAACTTCCCTTGCGATGCCGCATCAACTGCAGCAAAAGCCTCTGGCATTATAAAGTCCGGATGAAAGCGGCCATCGCGCAGGAAGCTCTCATCCGCGTCGTAGACCCAGGCGAGACCTCCCGTCATCCCGGCGCCGAAGTTGGATCCCACCTCGCCCAGCACAGCGACCAGTCCGCCCGTCATGTACTCGCAGCCATGATCGCCAACGCCCTCGACCACAGCCGTTGCGCCGGAGTTCCGCACGGCAAATCGTTCGCCCGCACGGCCGGCCGCAAACAACGCACCGGCCGTCGCACCGTAAAGCGCAACGTTGCCCAGAATCACGTGCTGGCCGCTGTTCTTCGCCGCCAGACCACGCGGCCGAATCACCAGCTTTCCTCCCGAAAGCCCCTTGCCGACAAAGTCGTTCGCCCAGCCGTCAAGCACCAGCGTCATGCCCTCGACCGCAAAGGCGCCGAAGCTCTGGCCCGCTGTCCCATGCAGCTGCAGGGTAATGTCGGCCGAAGTCTCGGTCTGCGCTCGCAGCAGGGCAATCTCCCCGGCAAGCCGCGCACCTACTGCTCGATCACGATTCGCAATCTCCGCGTCGGCAACAAACGCCTTACCGCGCTCGATAGCCTTCATCGCCGGCTCAACCCACTGCTCATCGAGCGCCGGCGGCAGCGGCTGATCGTTGCGGCCGCCCGCCCACTGTCGCTCAGTCTTTTCACTCCGCGCTAGCATCGGCTGCAGATCCACGCTGCCATCAAACCGCACCTGCTCCAGCAGGTCGGTTCGCCCGATCGCCTGCTCAATGCTGGACAGCCCATACCGCGCCAGCAGATGGCGAAGATCCTCGGCCACATCCTCGAAGAAGCGCACGACATGCTCGGGCTTGCCGCGAAACTTCGCCCGCAACTCCGGCTTCTGCGTCGCAATACCAGTAGGACACGTGTTGAGGTGACACTGTCGCGCCATATCGCACCCGATGGCGACCAGCACCGCCGTGCCAAACGCAAACTCGTCCGCCCCCAGCAGTGCCGCGATCAGCACATCCTTCGCAGTCGCCAGGCCACCATCCGTCCGCAGCCGCACCCGTCCGCGCATGCCATTCCTCTGCAGCACCTGCTGCGTCTCCGCTAGGCCCAACTCCCACGGATTGCCCGCATACTTGATGCTCGACAGCGCCGCGGCGCCGGTGCCGCCGGTGTTGCCAGCGATGACGATGAAGTCCGCGTATGCCTTCGCAACGCCTGCTGCCACCGTTCCCACGCCAAAGCTTGAGACCAGCTTTACCCCGACAGCCGCCCGCGGATTCACACGCTTTAGATCATAGATAAGCTGTGCAAGATCCTCAATCGAGTAGATGTCATGGTGCGGCGGCGGCGAGATGAGCGACACCCCAGGCTGGGCATGGCGCAGCCGCGCAATCAGACCGCTTACCTTGAAGCCCGGCAGCTGACCGCCCTCTCCCGGCTTGGCCCCTTGCGCCACCTTGATCTCGATCTCATCGGCATGCGCCAGGTACTCCGCCGTCACACCAAACCGGCCTGATGCAACCTGCTTGATCTTGTTATTCAGAGACACCGCACTTATCGCCGCGGGAGCCTCCACGACCAGCGTTGCCGTGCCTCCAGACGCCATCTCCGCCGCTGCGCCGCCGCCGCAGGATCGCGCATCCGGTGGCACCGGCACAGGCTTACGATAGACCTCACGATCCTCTCCACCCTCCCCTGTATTAGAGCGCCCCCCCAGCATGTTCATCGCCGCCGTAACCGTCTGGTGCGCTTCCGGACTCAGCGACCCAAGCGACATCGCGCTTGCGACGAAGCGCTTGAACATCGCCGTCGCCGGCTCGACCTCGTCGAGCGCCAGCTCCGGCCCGGCCGGCCGAATCTCCAGCAGGTCGCGCAAAACCACCGCATCCCGCGCGTGCACGCCCTGGTTGTAGATCGCAAATGCGCCGGCGCGATCGGCACTCTGCCCCGCGCCGCGCGCACTGCCCACAAAGGTCTGCAGCGCCTTCACCGTGGGCGGCTGCCACGCATGCGGCTCGGCGATGTCCGACTTGCGGAAGCGAACCCAGCCGTAGTCGGGCAGATCCGCGCCTGCCTCCACCGCGGGTGCCTCCCATGTCTGCCGCAGCTGGCGTTCGAGATCAGTAAAGCCGATCCCGCCCAGAGGCGCGGGCGTCCCGAAAAAACACTGCTCGATAAGATCCGCATGCAGCCCAAGGCTGTCGAAGAGATGCGCATCCCGATAGCTGTCCACCACTGAGATACCCATCTTCGACATGATCTTTGCCAGGCCCGCGTCCAGCGCCTTCAGCATCTTGTGCTCATTCTGCGCGGCGCCGTCCTCGTCCTCCGCCAACTGCCGAGCCGTCTCCAGGCTAAGCCACGGACAGACCACGCCCGCTCCAAATCCGATCAGCACAGCGGCATGGTGCACATCGCGGCAGTCACCCGCATCGACCGCTAGCCCAGCCAGCGTGCGCAGGCCGGCGCGGACCAGCGCATGGTGCACGCCTCCAGTCGCAATCGCCATCGGGATCGGCGGCCGCGCCTTCGTCGCGCAGCGATCGCTCAGCAGCAGAATACGGGCCCCCTCGCGAACTACCTCGATCGCGCGCGAACACAGCGAGTCGACCGCGGCCTCAAGCGTCTGGCTCGCGGGAAAGCAGCAGTCCAGCTCCTCGACGCGCAGCGTCTCCGCATGCGGGTGCCTGCCCTGCCGCAAGGTCTCCACCTGCCCGAGAGACAGAAAGGGCGAGGGCACGGCAACACCCGGCAGCGGCGCATTCTTATCCAGCATGTGCGACCACGGACCAAGCCGCGTATGCAGGCTCACCACACAGGCCTCGCGCAGCGGATCGATGGCAGGGTTGGTCACCTGCGCAAATCGCTGGCGGAAGTACGCATACACCGGCCGCGGAGCCTTGGCTAGAAACGCGAGCGGCGTATCGTCGCCCATCGACCACACCGCATCTTTGCCATCCTTCGCCATCGGCTGCAGAATCATTCGCACGTCTTCACGTGTGTAGCCGAAGCCGCGTTGCGCCGCCTCCAACGCTGCCGGCTCGCTGGCCCGGGCCGGCGCACTCGCCACCAGCGCCTCGTCCTCAATCGTCTTTTCGACATACGTCGCGTCCCGGTCGAACAGCTCCAGCAGTTCACGATCCTCGTAGATCGCACGCGCCTCAAGATCGACCAGCAACATCTGCCCCGGCCCCAGGCGGCCGCTGTGCACAACCGTCTCAGGATCGAGATCCACCAGCCCCGCCTCCGATCCCGCGACCACCAGACCGTCGCTCGTAACCGCGAACCGACAGGGTCGGAGACCATTGCGGTCCAATGCCGCCCCGACAACTTTACCGTCGCTGAATGCAATAGCCGCCGGTCCGTCCCAGGGCTCGGCCACGTCCATGTGGTAGCGAAGAAAAGGTGAGGTGGGCCGGCCGACCTGTGCCGGCGGAAGCAGAATCCGGATCGCCTCCGCAACAGTGCGCCCGTTCTGCGCCAGCAGCTCGATTGCCTCATCCAGACTGGTCGAGTCCGTGCCTCCCTGCGTCAGGATCGGCTTGCACTCGACCGGCAGCGACGAATCGCGCGCGTCCATCCGCGCGCGGTTCCCCCAGACAGTGTTGATTTCGCCGTTATGCGCCAGGCTTCGTCCCGGCTGGGCGCGATGCCATGTCGGCGCGGTGTTCGTGGCGTAGCGCTGGTGAAAGACAGT
This sequence comes from uncultured Acidobacteriaceae bacterium, assembly GCA_964244225.1. Classification (GTDB taxonomy): domain Bacteria; phylum Acidobacteriota; class Terriglobia; order Terriglobales; family Acidobacteriaceae; genus Edaphobacter. The sequence continues at coordinate 1,192 of CAXTJC010000129.1, read as the reverse complement.
AAAATGCGTCACGTACTCAGGCGATGCTAGGTCAGGAAAGAACTGCGGCAGCAGAATGCCAGAGCACATCGCTTTGTAGACTACCGTCTGGCTCGATAGCGAGCACAGGTATCCTGTGACCTGATCCTCGGCATGGAGGCGTTCAAAGCGTTTCCGCGCCAGATACAGCCGCCGCTCCCGGCTTGTAGCCCCATTTTCCTGGCGATCTCCAGCAAAGACCTGCCGGATACTGGGCATCGTATTCAGCGCAATCTCGCCCAGGCAATCCACATTGACTGGCACATCACGCCAGCAAAGAACATCGAACCCATGCGCCTTCAGGCATCGCTCGAGCGCAGCCTCGGCGCGCGTCTCCCCTTTCGGCAGAAAGAGCACGCCGATTGAGAAGCTCGCCTGCTCTGCCTCCGCAAGCCCAGCAGCAGCGGCGAAAAAGCTCCGTGGGATGCCTGTCATGACACCGACACCATCGCTGCTCTTGCCATCGGCAGCGGTCGCTCCACGATGTTCAAGCCGCGCCAGAGCCGTCAGCGCCTGCGACAGGATTTGGTGCGTCGCTGCGTTCTCGCGAATCGACGCGACAAACCCGACTCCGCACGAGTCGTGATCAAATCGCTCATCGATCAGCGATGTGGGTGTCTTGCCGGAATGGAGAGGCTGCATCCGATGTATACGGATGGCGGAAGATGCCCATAAGTGTTCCATATCTCACTATACGTCCAAAAAAGAGAGCTACTTCGTACCGGATCCGTTACAGATTGAGACGTGTTCATTTTGTATAAATATGCAGCAAGATGTATATTTATACGAAAGCGGAAAGGAGCTGGATAAGGAGTTGAAGCAACAGCGTCACAATACGATTCGCGAGCTCTTGCAGCAGACTTCGATTACGAATCAGGACACGCTCCGCCGGCGCCTTGCAGATCGCGGCTTCCATGTAACCCAGGCGACACTCTCCCGTGATATCCATGAGCTGCGCCTCTCCAAGGGTCCACTCGGCTATACCGTGCCGGAGGACGGCGACGCGGAAGATAGCCTTCCCGGCATTCGGGACGTTCTGCGAAGCTTTGGCCTGGAAGTTCGTCCTGCGGCAAACCTGCTTGTGATCATCACCGTCATCGGCGGCGCGCAACCGGTCGCAGCAGGCATTGACTATGAAGACTGGCCGGAGGTCGTCGGCACCATCGCGGGCGAC
>CAXTJC010000128.1:0-7764 GCA_964244225.1 uncultured Acidobacteriaceae bacterium | reverse complement strand
AGGGCTGCTGCCTGGTGCTCGGCGACAATATCTTCTACGGCCACGACTTCCAGAAGACGCTGCGCGAGGCGGCGATGGAGACTGCGGGCGCAACCGTCTTTGCCTACCCGGTGCTAGACCCGGAGCGCTACGGCGTGGTGGAGTTCGACGCGCAGGGCAAGGCCATCGGCCTCGAAGAGAAGCCGCTGCAGCCGAAGAGCCGCTATGCCGTTACAGGAATCTACTTCTACGACGCGCAGGTCGTCTCTGTTGCTGAAGGTCTCAAGCCCTCCCCGCGCGGCGAGTTGGAGATTACGGACGTCAATCGCTGGTACATGGAGCGCGGCCAGCTGCGCACACAGGTGCTGGGCCGCGGCATGGCATGGCTTGACACCGGCACACACGACTCGCTGCTGGAGGCCTCAACCTTCATCCACACCATAGAGCAGAGGCAAGGTCTAAAAGTCTCCTGCCCGGAGGAGATCGCCTTCCGCCTCGGCTACGTCACGGCCGAGGAACTGCGCACACTCGCAACGCGGATCGGTAAGAGCAGCTACGGCCAATACCTGCTACGGCTGCTTGAAGAACGGGTCTTCTAGCCGCTGAACGAAGCGGAAGCTCTAGTATCCTGATGACTATGGGCAAACTGGAGCCGACGGTTTGATCGCTGCCTGTACGGTCATCTCGCCCAATTACCTGGCGTTCGCGCGAACACTCGCCGCCTCCTATCTGGAGCATCACCCAGGCCATCGCTTCTTCGTCCTGATCGTCGCGGATCTGACCGACGCAAGCCTCTTTGCCGGAGAGCTGTTTGAGCCCGTACTGCTCTCCGAGATCGGGCTCGAGGATCTTCGCGGCGAGGCCATGAAGTACGACATCCTCGAGCTGAATACAAACGTGAAGCCGGCGTTTCTTGAGTACCTGTTGCGAACGCACGGGCTTGAGCAGCTGGTCTATCTCGATCCGGACATCTGCGTCTACAGCCCGCTGGAGCCGGTCTTCGCGGCGCTGTCGCAGGGCGCAACCGCGGTGCTGACGCCGCATCTGACGACACCGCTGACCGACGACCTCCTGCCGAGTGAGCAGGACCATCTCTACAACGGCACCTACAATCTCGGCTTTGTGGCCTTCCGCCGCTGCGCGGAGGCAGACCGCATGCTGGCATGGTGGAGCGAGCGCTGCCTGGCTCTGGGTTTCAGTGAAGGCAGAACCGGGCTGTTTGTGGACCAGAAATGGATAAACCTGGCACCGGGATTGTTTGACAGTGTCGCAATCCTGCGCGATGCCGGCTGCAACATGGCGTACTGGAACCTGCACGAGCGATCGCTTCTGGCCACAGAAGGATGCCCGCTGGTGGCTAACGCGAATGGCCCCGCAGTGCCTCTGTGCTTCTTTCACTTCAGCGGTATCGATCCGGCGGACGAGAGCAGTCTCTCCCGACATACCAACCGCTTCACCCTCGCTGATCGCGCCGATCTTCAGCCTTTGTTCATCGCATATCGGCAGACTCTGCGACGCGGTACGGACGAGCGCCTGCAGGCGGTGCCCTATGGCTTCGACCGGCTCACGGACGGCACATCCATCACACGCCTGGCCCGGCGGATCTACGCCAAACATCAGGCGCGCTGGCGCGGGCAGGATCCTTTCGAGGCACGCGGCGAGTTTGCCGGCTTCGCTCGCCGGCTGAGGCTCGTAGCGGGCAAGGCTGCCCCGGCCAAGTCTACGTGGAAGGAGTTCAACCCACAGGATCGCCGCGTGCAGCTGGTGCATCGCGGCTTAAAGCTGGCGCTGCGGCTCCTGGGTCCACACCGCTACGAGCTGCTGATGCGCTACCTGGCGTTCATCTCGGTTCTTCGCAACCAGTCTGTCTTCCTGGACGAGAGATAGGTGGCGCCATGGAACGAGTTCTTCTGGTCAAACTGGGTGCGATCGGGGACGCGATGATGCTCCTGCCCGCCGCGCACGCGCTTTACACGCAGGGCCATGCGATCGAATGGCTCTGCGGGCAACAGATCGCGCCGCTGCTCGGACTCTATCCCTGGATCAGAACGATCGTCGCCGACGAAATAATTCTTCTGCGCGGCAGCCCGGCAGCCCGGCTTGCGGCTTTTGCTGCCCTATGGAGGCGCCTCGCAGGCCGTCGCTATGACCTGATTGCGACGGTGTACTACGACCACCGCTACCGGTGGCTGACGAGCACGGCCCGCGCCGGCCGCCGGCTCTCCCTCTCCATGCAGGACCGCGACCGTCGTATCCTTGCCGGGCGGCGCCACACTGATGAGTACGCGCGGCTCCTGCTGGGGCTCAAGGACGACGTGCGGCCGTCCGCGCTGGCCCCCGTCCAGCCGCCCGCCTGGCCCGCCTCGCCAGTGCCGCGGGCACAACCGATCCCGCGGACGCAGCCGGTTCCGAGAATCGTGCTGGTACCCGCGGGAGCAAAAAACCTGGTTCGCGAGGACGCATTGCGGCGATGGCCCGTCGAGAACTTTGTCTCTGTTGCCAGAGATCTGCTGAGCCAGGGGTATGAGGTTCTCCTAAGCGGCGGGCCCGGGGATGGCTGGGCGTCCGCCGCCTTCGCTAGCCTGCCAGTCCACGATTGCATTGGCCGGCACACGCTGGTCGAAACGGTCGGTCTCTTCGCTTCGAGCGATGTCGTTGTGACACCCGATACCGGGCCGCTGCATCTAGCGGGGTTAACCAACGCTTCGATCGTCGCGATCTTCGGTCCGACGAGCCCGCACTTCTTTCTGCCGCAGCGTCCGGGTGTCGTGGCGCTTTGGGGAGGCGAGGGATTCGCCTGCCGGCCCTGTTACGACGGCAAGAACTACGCCCCGTGCCACAACAACGCCTGTGTCCAGCAGGTCACGCCGGCGATGGTGCTGGCGGCGGTGAACGATCTGCTGGCGGCGCGCCAGGAAGGAACTCTGCCCGCGCCTCGCATCGAGGTTCCGCCCAGCACGATCGCTCCCGCGCTTCTCCAGCCGGAACACTTGCGAGGCGAGATACTGCATGGCTGACCGCGCGCTCTTTCTCGATCGGGACGGCGTCATCAACGAGGAGGTCGGCTATCTGATCCGGCCGTCGGATGTGCGCTTCGTTCCCGGCATCGTCTCGCTCTGCCGGACGGCGCAGCGGCTGGGCTACCGGCTGGTCGTCGTCACCAACCAGTCCGGCATCGCGCGCGGCCTCTACACTGAGGCCGACTTCGAGACATTAATGCAGTGGATGCGGGAGGCGCTCGGCCGTGAGGGTGTTCGTCTGGACGCGGTCTATCACTGCCCCTACCACCCGGAGCACGGAGTCGGCGCGTACCGGCGCGAGCACGAGGATCGCAAGCCCTCGCCGGGCATGCTGCGCCGGGCAGCCTCCGACCTGAGCTTCAACCTTGCGGACTCCGTAATGATAGGAGACCGCTGCAGTGATATTGCCGCGGCGAACGCTGCGGGACTGCGTCAGGCTTTTCTCCTCAAAGGGACAGAGACCGAGCCCTGCGCGGGAGAGTACCTGCCGATCGACTCGCTCGAAGAGCTGGAACGATGGCTGCTGGCACATGAGGCGCTTTAGCCTGTGCCGTCTACGGCAGCTCGGCATTCCGGAAGCTCACCCCCGCCGCATCCTTGGCGCTGACGCTGGGCGGTTCCCCACCGAGCAGGTGCAGCGGCCATGCGATAGCCAGCTCGGCGTCACTCCACATGATCGACCGCTCGCCCGCCGGATGGTACAGATCGGTCGTCTTATAGAGCACCTCAGCCGTCTCCGAGACGACCAGGAAGCCGTGTGCGAAGCCCTCCGGGATCCATAGCAGGTCCAGATCGCCGCTCTCGGTAAATGGTTTCAGGTCGAATCCAGCCCATCTGCCGAAGTCAGGCGAGTCGCGCCGTAGATCGACCGCTACATCCCAGATATGGCCTGAGAGCACACGCACCAACTTCCCCTGCGGCCGTCCGAGCTGGTAATGCAGACCGCGAAGAACACCCTTACGGGAGAGGGACTGGTTATCCTGGGCAAAGCTCGCCGGCAGACCGGCGGCGGCGAACCGCTCCGCGTTGAAGACCTCGGCAAACCACCCGCGGTCATCGCCAAAGCGCCGCGGCCGAAGCCGTTTTACCGCAGAGAGGGGCGTGTCGAGGATCTGCATCCCTACCATTCTATAAAGAGTCCGGCGCTCGTTAGAGAGAAGCGACCTCCCCTGAAAGGGTTATTTTTCTGTCGGCCCGCGGCAGAACCGCAGGGTAGACTAAAGCGGAACTTCTGCGGCACTTAGACTCCCTGCTCCCAGCTACGCCCGTTTGTCCGGGCCATGACACGACCACATCGATCGGACCTCTCGAGAGATCCGGCTCACATGAAATGCGCAACGCTCGACTTGGGCTTGATCCTTCTGTGGGATCGCAGCCGACGACGGAACAGGAAGTGACCTGGCGGCGTATCTGCCACCCTCCTGGTAAACCGCATGCAGTAGATCACCACCTGGGGGCCGCCGAACTCGTGCACAGACAGGATTCGCATGCAGCATGAGGAGCAGTTTCCGGCATCGCGTGCCGTAGCGCTTCAGGGCCCCTACTCCTATACCGCCACGGCGGAGGCCGGGTCAGGAGCCGAGCGTCGAACTCCTTCCATCGATGACCTGCCGTCCAGGCTGCTGCTCTATCGCTCGAAGAGAATGATCGACATCTCTTTAATCCTGCTCTCGCTTCCCGTCACTCTGCCGATCCTGGGAGTGCTCTCGCTGATCGTTTTGCTGAGTACGCCGGGCCCCGTCTTCTACTCGCATCGCCGGATCGGCCGCAACGGAGCCTTCTTCTCCATGTGGAAGTTCCGCACCATGTGTGAGAACTCGGCGGAGGTGCTCGAAGAGTATCTGGCGCGGCACCCGCAGGCGCGCACCGAGTGGAGCCGGACCCACAAGCTACGCTACGATCCGCGAGTCACCCGGATCGGCCGCTTTCTGCGCCGCTACAGCCTCGACGAACTGCCCCAGCTCTGGAACGTGATGATGGGCAAGATGACGCTCGTCGGGCCACGGCCGATCGTTGCGGCGGAGGTGGAAAAGTACGGCGACGGCTTCCGCTTCTATCGCCGGGTCAAACCGGGGCTCACCGGCCTGTGGCAGGTCTCCGGACGCAGCCAGTTGACCTACCCGCAGCGGGTGCAGCTGGACTGCGACTATGTGGAGCGGTGGTCGATGCGGCGCGACTTCGTCATTCTGCTGCGGACCTTTCTTTCGGTAGTCAACCAGGATGGCGCGTACTGAGGGCAGGTCCTTCGCCCGCCGGAACGCGATAGGCTTGTCCCGTGCGGGTTGCGCTGGTTCATCACTGGTTTGTGACACAAGGCGGCGGCGAGCGCGTCGCCGAGTGCCTGGGCTCGCTGTTTCCGCAGGCCGAGCTCTTCACCCTTGTCGCCGAACCTGAAGCGATGCCGGCCGGGCTGGCCGGGCGGCCGCTGCATACCTCGTTCTTACAGACGATACCGCTGGCCCGTCGCTTCCATCGCCACATGATGCCGCTCTATCCGGCCGCCACGGAGAGCCTCGATCTGCGCGGCTTTGATCTCGTGGTCTCCTCCGATAGCGGCCCCGTCAAGGGCGTTCGCGTGGACCCCGGGGCGACGCACATCTGCTACTGCCACTCGCCGATGCGCTATCTCTACGACGGCTACGACGCCTATCGGGCCGGCATGAGCGGGCTGACCCGGGCCGTCTTTACGGCGGCCGCCGGCCGGGTTCGCCGCTGGGACACCGCCTCCGCTCAAAGAGTGACGGACTTCATCGCCAACTCCCACTACGTTGCCGCCCGCATCGCCCGCTGTTATGGCCGCGAGAGCACGGTCATTCCGCCGCCGATCGATCTCGCGCGGGCTCGCCGCGGCACGCCCGGCGAGCACTACCTGGCGGCAGGCCGTCTGGTGCCGTACAAGCGGACCGAGCTGATGATCGAGGCCTGCCGGCGGCTGGGGCGGACGCTGCGAATCGTCGGCGCCGGCCCCGGCCCGGAGCTCACGCGTCTCAAGCGGCTGGCCGGACCGGAGACCACCTTTCTCGGCGAGCTCGCGACGGACGATCTGTGGAACGAGTACGCCCGCTGCCGTGCGCTGCTCTTCGCCGCTGACGAAGACTTCGGCATGGTGCCGCTCGAGGCACAGGCCTGCGGCCGCCCGGTGATCGCCTATGGTGCGGGTGGCTCGCTCGAGACCGTCCGTGGCACGGGATCCGCCGCGACAGGGGTGTACTTCAAGGAGCAGACGGCCGAGTCGCTCGTCGAGGGTATGCTCGCGTTTGAGGCGGCGGCACCGAGCTTCGATCCCGAGGCGGCGCACACCTGGGCAGAGGGCTTCCGGACGGAGGTCTTCCTTGCCCGCATGCGTGCCCACATCCTTAGAATCCTGCCTGCCGCCGCCGCCGTGATGTCCCCCGCGCCAGACAGCTTTCCTGCCTCTGCCGCACAATAGAGAGACGGAGGCCGACCATGCAAGGAATGCGCGAGTTGCTGCGATCGTCGCTGGGCAAGAGCCTGAGCGGGCTTGAGCCGGCGGATAAGCTGGCTGCGGCATGGCCGGTAGCCTGCGGCCGTTCGATGGCCGAGCACGGCGTTATCACCGACTACGCTCACGGCTGCGTGACCATCGAGGTGAGCGACAGCACATGGCTCGACCAGATGCTCGCCATGCGCGCGCAGCTGACGGCCGAGCTGCGCCGCATCGCCTCGGTTGAGCTTCGCGAGATACACTTTCAGAGGACCGGAGCCGCGCGGCTGGGCAGCAAGGCAGGCCCGTGGGTATCGCCAAAGCCCCGGCCCGCCGGACTAAAACGATCCGCCAGAGCAAATCGGAGCAAGACGTGAACCTATCGAACGAAAGCGCCCGGACAGTTACGCGGGACGAGGTGCGGCACGTCGCGGAACTGGCCAATCTGCGGTTGACGGCTGAGGAAGAGCCGGCCATCGAACGCGATCTCAACGCCATTCTCGCGCACATCGCGCAGATGAATGAGCTCGACACGGCCGGTGTGCCCGCGATGGCGCAGGTCGGCGAGATGCTGGCGCTGGCGTCGGACGATGCCGGGCAGGATCTGCGGCAGGATGCAGTACGGCCCTCGATTGATCGCGCGGCGGTGATGGCCGATGCCCCCGAGACCGACGGCCGCTTCTTCAAGGTTCCCAAGGTGCTCGAGCGGTAAAGATCGGTAAAGACGGATGGAGGATAGGTTGGACGCAACAAATCTGAAGGGCCTGACGATTCTGAAAGACTTGACAATCGTCGAGGCGCGCTCCGCCGTGGCAGGTGGGCGCATCTCGGCCGTCGCCTTGGCGGAGCAGCACTATGAGCGCATCGCCGCCGTCGACGGTCCGACGGGGCAGGGGATCAACAGCTATCTCGCGCTAAGCCGCGATCGTGCGCTCGCGCAGGCTGCCCGCATCGACACCATGGTCGCCGCGGGGAAGCCGCTGCCACCGCTCGCAGGGGTTCCCATCGCCATCAAGGACGTGCTCGCCATGCAGGGAGCGCCGGCCACCGCTGGGTCAAAAATCCTGGCCGGCTACAGGCCTCCCTACGACGCTACCGCAGTCAGCAAGCTGGAGTCTGCTGGCGCGGTCCTGCTGGGTAAGCTGAACTGCGACGAGTTCGCCATGGGATCGTCGAACGAGAACTCGGCCTACGGCCCCGTGCGCAATCCGCGCGCGCTGGACCGGGTCCCGGGAGGATCAAGCGGCGGCTCGGCGGCAGCTGTGGCAGCCGATCTTTGTGTCGCCAGTCTGGGCACGGATACTGGCGGATCGGTGCGCC
>CAXTJC010000127.1:0-7766 GCA_964244225.1 uncultured Acidobacteriaceae bacterium | reverse complement strand
TTCGGTGATGATGCCCGTGATGTACTTGGCCGGCGTTACGTCGAAGGCCGGATTTTCAATGCTCACGCCGCTTGGTGTCATCTGCTTGCCGTTGGAGTGCGTGACCTCACGCTCATCTCTCTGCTCGATCGGGATTAGGCCACCGTGCGCGGTCGCGAGATCGAGCGTAGCCCAGGGGGCCGCGACATAGAAGGGAATCTCGTGCTCTTTTGCCAGGATCGCCACGCCATAGGTGCCGATCTTATTGGCCGTGTCGCCATTGGCGGCGATGCGGTCGGCACCGACGATCACCGCCTGAATGCGGCCCTTGCTCATCAGGTGAGCGGACATGTTATCGCAGAGAACGGTTGTGGGGATGCCGTCCTTCATCAGCTCCCACGCGGTCAGACGCGCACCCTGAAGGTAGGGCCGGGTCTCATCGGCAAAGACGTCAATCTCCTGGCCACGCTCGACTGCAGCACGGATGACGCCAAGCGCCGACCCGTAGCCGCACGCCGCAAGCGCGCCCGCGTTGCAGTGCGTGAGCACGGTCCCTTTCTGTGGAAGCAGCTCTGCCCCGAAGGCGCCCAGCTGCTTGCAGGCTGCTATATCTTCGTCGTACATGCGGCGGGCAAGAGCGACGACCTGAGCCTTGATCTCGGGAATGGATGTCTCCGCGGCGGCAAGCTGGTTGTAAAGGTCACGAACCTTGCCGATCCCCCAGAAGAGATTGACAGCCGTGGGGCGCGTCGACGCGAGGGTGTCGCAGATGATGGCGACCTCGGCGGTGAGGGCCGGCAGCGTGGTCGCGGTGGAGCGATCGATGCCGAGAGCAACCCCCATGGCTCCTGAGACGCCAATCGCCATGGCCCCGCGCACGATCATGTCGCGGATCACTCGCGCGACCTCCTTGTAATCGGTCGCGAGAACGTAGGTTTCTTCAAGTGGGAGCTTGGTCTGGTCTAGGAAGTTAACGCCGGAAGGAAGCCATTCAAGGGTGGGAATCATGTCATTCCCAGTCTATCGAAGTTGGCTGGCGTGCGAAGAGACGGTCATGCCTCTCAAAGAGGAGCGGCGGCAAGAGCATGGCTCTTACCGCACGCTTTTGAGAGAAAAGCAGAAGAAGGACCCGGGAGCGGCTCCACGGGCAGGTTTTATACGAAAACACGATGCCAATAAACAACCAGGAAAGCAGGACAGCAGTGGTACAGGAGCCTCTGTTGCATGGGCTCTCACTCAGCAGAGTAGGAGTGTTGCGAGCTGGCAACCATCCCTCCTCCGTGGGAGGGTTCCCGCGAACAGGTCATGCGTTCTGGGCCAGGCTGTGGAGATGCATGTGGGAAGCTCGGATATCGGCCGCGGTGAAGAGCGAAAAGAAGGGTGCGCCGGCGGCGGCCTGCTCGATGGCAGCGCGTCCGCCCTGCTCGCGGTCAACCAAACAGAGCACGCCGGCGACGATCATGCCGGCCTCGCGGGCGGCTTCTATCGCGGTGATGGTGGACCCGCCAGTGGTGCAGACGTCGTCGACGATTACGACAGGCGCGCCCGGCTGAAGGAAGCCTTCAATGCGGCGGCCGGTGCCGTGGGTCTTTTCGGCTTTGCGGACGAGGAAGCCGTGGATGAGATGGGGCTTCGCTTCGGCGGATTCGCGGAGCGGGTCGGCCTGGTCGAGGTCGAGTTGCTGGGCGAGATCCAAGATCTCGGCGAAGTCGGCTGCCGCCCAGGCGCTGGCCGAGGCTATGTTCGAGACCAGAGGGTCCGCACCCATGGTGAGGCCGCCTACGGCTAACGCGCTTGGAATGTGCTCTTTGATGAAGTCATAGAGAAGCAGGCCGGCGAGGCGCCCACCCTCGGCGTGGAGGGTCGTGACGCGGCAATCGATGTAGTAGTCGGACCTCTGACCCGAGGCGAGGGTAAATTCGCCGAGGCGGAAGGAGAGGGTGGCGAGCAGGTTGAGGAGGGTCTGGCGATGGTCGAGCATCAGTTTCCTGGCAGGGTGAGGTTAGTTCCTCGCCGAGCAATGTCAAGTATGGTTTCGACTCGGATTAGTCTGCCCTCATGTTGCGCCACGGCAGTCGAGAGGGCTTTCACGTCCTCCGTAAGACGACTGAGTTCCTCGCTTACAAGAAAGATTTTCTTCGTTGTTGCGAATGCGTCTGCAAGCAGGGTCACTGTTGAACCTGCTTCAGGCTCTCGATCTTTTCGAGATTTTCATGAATCGTCGATCGAGCCGAGCGAATGGAGGAAAGAGTTGCATCGAGGGCCGTATTCATCTCGAGGAGAAGTGTTGCAAGCGCCTCCTGCTCCGAGGCCGAAGCTGGGCGCTCATAGGCATGAAGAGAGCGCCGGAGGATTTCGCCCGAGGACACATGCTCTTCCGCCGCAAGCTTCTCCAGAAGGTCGCGTTCACTTTGCTGAAGCAGAACTACTGTTCTCGTAGAAGCAGTTTGCGGATACATGAAACGGAGAGTAGCACATGTGCATTGCATGTGCCTGCAATCGATTCTCATAATGCTGGTCCAAGTTTTGGTTAGAGCGGGTCTGCATCATCGAGTTTGGCGTGGAGGTCGTCGACCCATTTCGGGACCTGCGGCTTGGGATTGAGGAGGTCGAGGCGGCCGCGGGTGACGGCCCAGTGATCGAGCCAGGTGGCGCCGACGTCGGAGATGTAGGTGTCGGGCTGGGCGTAGGCGGGGTCGGCGAGGGCTTCGGGGAGTGAGATAAAGGTGTAGCCGTGCTTGCGGAGGAGGGCGAGGAGGTCGGGGAGGTGATCGGCCTCAAGCCAGGTAGCATGGAGGAGGAGAATCTGCCTGGGCTCGTAGCCGAGCAGGGTACGGGAGAGCTGCTCGTCGTAGGTGAGGACCTGGTCGGTGTAGGTGAGCCAGGCTTGGGCAAGTTTGGGCATCAGAGCGGCGTTATGACGGGTGTGGGCGTCGTCGTAGAGATCAGCGAAGTACCAGTCGCGCGGATCGATGGTGACGGGGGCGATGCGGTAGCCGCGGCCGATGAGGAACTGCTCGGCTTGGCCGCGGGTGTTGAGGTCAGGGCCGACGTCAAGGTAGGGGTGACGGAGATAGTGGAGGTCTTTCTTGTGGGCCTGCGAGAGCATGCGGGTGACGGTCTCGCCGAAGATGACATCGTCCTCCCAGTCCTTGAGCTCGACGTGGTTAAGCGAGGTGTGGGAGAAGGTGTGGTTGCCGAGGTCGAGGCCGGCGTCGAGCCAGGCGTTGAGGGTGGCGATGCGAGCGTCGGTCTCGCCGGTCTTGTAGAGGCGCTCTTCGTTGACGAAGCCGATGGCTGGGATCTTCTCGGCCTTGAAGGTGGCGATGATCTTCTGGTTGATGGTGGTGATGGCGGCGGAGGAGAGGGCCATGGCGCTCATGGCGGGGAGGTCGTCGATCGTGAGGGAGATGGCGCGGGTCTGGGCGTGTGCGAGGGTAGCGGTGAGTAGGAGGGTGAGGAGGAGCTTGTGCATGGCGGAGGACCTTAGCGGCAAGGGTAAACGTGCAGGCGCCTTGATGCTGAAACGGAAGAGCAAAATACAGGGGTCTCTCCACTTCGCGCTATGCGCTTCGGTCGAGATGACGGCGGCTATGGGAATGGCCGGGTCGCGGCTGCGCTACTTGGGGAGTTTGTCGAGGTGCTGGTAGCCGCCGGTGGTGATGAAGGCGGCGAAGAAGACAGTGAGATTATAGGAGGCGTGGACGAGGGTGGAGGCGGCGACCGAGCGGAGGCGGATGCGGACGGTGGTGAGGATGAGCGAGACGCAGAAGAGCAGGGCGAGGATGGGCCAGGTGAAGGCGGTCTGTTTGCCGTGGACGAAGGCGAAAAGGACGCTTGAGAGGACGGCGGAGAAGATGAGGGCGTTGCGCGTGAGGGCGTTCGAGCTTTGCCATGCGTCGCGGGCGGCTTCGGTGCGGGGCAGGCAGAGCCAGTCGTAGGCGATGGCGAAGGCGGGCAGGAGGAAGCCGCGGAAGAGCACCTCTTCAAACAGGGGGGCGATCAGGGTGCCAAAGGCGGTGATAAGCCAGACGGTGGACTGGTTATGGAAGAAAGCGTCGATGGGAAGCTCTTTGGGCACATTGATGTAGCTCGAAAGGCCCTGGACGATGGCCGAGAGCAGAAGGCCGAGCGGGATGAGGCGAAGAGCGTTGCGGGTGGCGGCGGAAGCATTCCATTGCAGGCCAACCAGGAAGGGGCGCTGCCACAGCGGGGGGAAGGCAAAGAAGGAGGCGGTGAGGGTGAGCAGATAGGCGAAGGCCTCGGACGCGATGAGCAGGCGCGGGTCGAGATCGAGCGGATGCGCGGGGTGGCCGGCGAGGAGGGCGACGGCCTGCGAGAGGATGAGGAATAGGGCGGTGAGGGCGAGGAAGAGGAGCGCGTGACCGAGATGGGGGACGCGTGTGGAGGGCTCCGGGCCGGCACTGTTGGGGGTCTCGTCGGTGGGTGGAAGGGCGATGGCGTCGCCCTCGGCGAGAACGGGGGTGAGGGGGAGGTCGTCGGGGTTGGGGAGAGTGGAGAGCTTGTACGTCGAGCAGGAGAGAGGGAAGAATAAGCAACGGCAGAGACGAAATACAGGGGTCTCTCCACTGCGCGCTGCGCACTTCGGTCGAGATGACGGCATCTTTGTGGGTGAGAGAAGCGGGTCCCTCCACTCTCCGCCCCGGCGAGCAAACACGCTCGCTGGGGACGCCGGCTCCGATCGGGATGAAAGAGTTGTGGGTGATGGAGGGGCCGGGGTCATTGTGTGACCTTTTTTGTTGCTTTTTTCGTTGCAGCTTTCGACACGGCTTTGGCAGGGGAGTCGGGTGTAGTTTTTGTGGCAGCTTTTTTTGGTTTGCGGGAGGTTTCGGCGGGTTTGGCGATGTTGGCTTTGGGGACGCCGGTCTTCTTTTCGGGTTTGACGAACTTGGCACGGAGTTTGCGGTCGGCGTCGGCCGCGGCGGCGATCGAGGCGGGCTGGGGGCCGGCGTACGAGACGCCAGGGGCGAGGGTCGAAGACGGTTGCGGGTGGGTGCGGTAGTACTCGCGCAGGAAGGTGGCGGTGTGCGATTCGGCGACGGTGGCGACCTGCTCGGGCGTGCCATGGGCGACGATGCGGCCGCCGCCCTCGCCGCCTTCGGGGCCGAGATCGAGGAGGTAGTCGGCGTTGCGGATGATGTCCAGGTTGTGCTCGATGATGACGACGGAGTTGCCGAGGTCGGTAAGGCGATGAAGGACTTCGAGGAGCTTGCGGACGTCGTCGAAGTGGAGGCCGGTGGTGGGCTCGTCGAGCAGATACAGGGTTCGCCCCGTCTGTCTCTTCGACAGCTCACGGGCGAGCTTCATTCTCTGCGCTTCGCCGCCCGAGAGGGTGGTGGCGGACTGGCCGAGATGAATGTAGCCGAGGCCGACGTCAACGAGGGTTTGTAACCGGATGTGAACGTTCGGGATGTCCTTGAGGATGGGCACGGCGTCGGCGATGGGGAGATCGAGGAGGTCGGCGATGGAGAAGCCGTTGAACTTGACGGCGAGGGTTTCGGTATTGTAACGACGGCCGTTACAGACGTCGCAGAGGACGTAGACGTCCGGAAGGAAGTTCATCTCGATGCGGCGCTGGCCTTCGCCCTGGCAGGCCTCGCAGCGGCCACCGGCGACGTTGAAGGAGAAGCGGCCGGGCTTGTAGCCGCGCTCGCGCGAGTCGGGGAGCATGGCAAAGAGATCGCGGATGGCTGTAAAAACACCTGTGTATGTCGCCGGATTAGAGCGCGGGGTGCGGCCTATGGGCGACTGGTCGATCTGGATAACTTTGTCGAGCTGATCGATGCCGACGACACGGCCGTGCTGGCCGGGATCTTCGCGCGAGCCGTAGAGTTCCTTGGCGAGCGAGCGGTAGAGGATGTCGTTGACGAGCGAGGATTTGCCGGAGCCGGAGACGCCGGTGACAACGGTCATGACGCCGAGCGGGAAGTGGGCGGTGACGGTCTGGAGGTTGTGCGAGCGCGCGTCTTCGACCGTGATCCACTGCCCGGTGAGCGGGCGGGGGCCGATTTCGCCGAGGGCGTTGGGCGGGCGGTTGATGACGTCAATGGCGCCGGAGAGGTATTGGCCGGTGACCGAGGCGGGGTTGGCCATGACTTCGGCGGGGGTGCCTTCGGCGATGAGGAAGCCTCCGTTTTTGCCGGCGCCGGGGCCGAGGTCGAGGAGGTAGTCGGCCTTGCGCATGGTGTCTTCGTCGTGCTCGACGACGAGGACGGTGTTGCCGAGGTCGCGGAGGCGCTCGAGCGCGGCGATGAGCCGCTGGTTGTCGCGCTGATGGAGGCCGATCGAGGGTTCGTCGAGGACGTAGAGGACGCCGCGGAGGCGGGAGCCGATCTGGGTGGCGAGGCGGATGCGCTGGCCCTCTCCTCCTGACAACGTCGCTGCTGATCTGTCGAGCGCGAGATAGGTGAGGCCGACGGCGTTGAGGAACTCGAGGCGCTCGATGATCTCGCGCTGGAGGCGATCGGCGATGAGGTGCTCGCGGCCGGTGAAGTGCATGGAGCGAGCGCCGAGGAGGGCGCGATCGAGGGGAAGGGCGGTGAAGTCGGCGATGGACAGGTCGCGGGTGGACGGCTTCACATGGCCGTTGGTGGCGGGAGAGGCAAATACAGGGGTCTCTCCACTGCGCTTCGCTTCGGTCGAGATGACGGCTTCTGAAGTGGTGACGGAGTTTGAGATGGGAATAGTGACGGCGAGGGACTCGGGGCGGAGGCGTTTGCCGTCGCACTTGGGGCATTTAGTCGCGGACATGTACTGCATCATGTACTCGCGGTAGCCCTCGGACCTGGTCTCTTCGAGGTTGGAGCGGAGATAGGCGAAGATGCCGTGAAAGCCGGTGCGGGCGGCCTCGGAGCGCGGTGGGCCGTAGAGGAAGAGCTCCTGCTCCTGACGGGTGAGTTCGCCGAAGGGGCCCTTGATGTCGATTTTGTACTTGTCGGCGGCGAGCTTGATGAGGCGAAGGAGGTAGGAGGAGGCGGAGCCGGGGCCCATGGCGCCGTCGAGCAGGGGCTTGGACCAGTCGGCGATGGTCTTGGCGGGGTCGAAGTCGTAGATGGAGCCGAGGCCGTGGCACTCGGGGCAGGCACCGTAGGTGGAGTTGAAGGAGAAGGAGCGGGGCTCGAGCTTAGGGACGTTGATGCCGCAGTCGGGACAGGCCATGGAGGAGGAGAACAGAGTCTCGACCTGCTCGCGGGTGGCGGGATCCTGGATGCCGATGAGGACGAGGCCGTTGGCCATCGCGAGGGCCTTGAGGACTGAGGTTTCGAGGCGGCGAGTGTCGTATTTCGGGGTGTTGTTCGTTATTCGTTGTTCGTTGTTCGTGAGGTCGGTGGCGAGGGTGGCGTTTACGGCGGGGCCGTCGAGGTCAGGGGGGAGCGGCTTCAGGATAATGCGGTCGACGATGGCTTCGATGGTGTGATTCTTGCGCTTTTCGAGGCGCATGCCTTCGGAGATCTCGGTGATCTCACCGTCAATGCGGACGCGGAAGCCCTGCTGGTCGAGGGCTTCGAGCTCTTCGCGGAACTCGCCTTTGCGGCCGCGGACGATGGGGGCCATGACGGTGATGCGCTCGCCGGGGTTGAGTGAGGCTATGCGTTCTACGATCTGCTCGGCGGACTGGCGAGTGATGGGGCGGTGGCAGTTGGGGCAGTGGGGCTGGCCGACGGAGGCCCAGAGCAGGCGGAGGTAGTCGTAGATCTCAGTGATGGTGCCGACGGTGGAGCGGGGGCTACGGGAGGTGGTTTTCTGCTCGATGGAGATGGCAGGCG
>CAXTJC010000126.1:0-7784 GCA_964244225.1 uncultured Acidobacteriaceae bacterium | reverse complement strand
GCGCAGAGCGCACCACCCGAAAGCGATGCCGAACAAACCTCCGCCCAACCCGAGCGCGACTGCCTCAATCTCAATGTGGGCCAGCACCTGCCATCGATTCCAGCCCAGCGCGCGCAGGATGCCGATCTCGCGTGTGCGCTCGAAGACCGACATCGCCATGGTGTTGGCGATGCCCAGGATGCCGATGAGGAGGGCGAGTGACGAGGTGCCCCAGGCGGAGGCGTGCGCGAGCTTCACGAACTGATTGTCGCCGGCGCGCTCGGCCGCGGGAACGGCGCGCATGCCCGGCAGGGCGGCTTCGATCTCAGCCTGCGCGTGCTTCATGTGCTGCTCCGCCGTCTCGCCGCGCGGCGCGGGGCGCAGCCGGACGTCGATCGTCGAAACCTTGCCCTGCAGGCTGCTGAGCTGTTGCAGCTGATCGAGCGGCATCACCACCGCGGCCGCCTCGAGCGTGGACGCACCGTGATAGATGGCCGTTACCGTGAAGGTCGTGCCCTGAATGTCGAGAGTGTCGCCCGGGGCCTTCTTCAGGTTCTGCGCGAGCAGATCGCCGAGCATGACTTCGGCGTGGCCGTCGCGAAAGCGACGCCCTTTAAGAATCTGCAGAGAGCTGAACTGAAAGGCATCGCCCTTCCAGCCGTAGACCAGCGCGTTCAGGTCCGGCGTCAGGTCCATCAGGTTGAAGATGGTGGGCGAGGCCTGCGCCACATCGGGCAGATGCGTGAGCTTGGCCGTGGTCGATTCATCCATTGACGTGTTCAGGAAGGTCCCCTGGATGACGGCGATGTCGGTGCCGCTGCTGGAGTAAATACGTAACCATTGCTGTTCGAATGCGCTCGAGAAACCCACCAGGCCTACGAACGCGCCCACCGCCGTTCCGATTCCAGCGAGTGTGAGGAGAGTCCGCATGCGCCGGCGCAGCAGATTCTTTAGAACAAATCCCGTGAACGACAGTGATTTTGCCATACGATCTTTTCTTGTCTCCCGAGGAGCGATTAAGTTGGCCCTCCTCGCAGGCTATACTGAGCCGTTGTCTCGGCCGTCGCGTTGGCACCCCGCGGCCGTGATTTTTCCCGCCAGATTTTGGTGTGGGCACGAAGGACGGTCTGGCACTGACTTTGGCATCGAACTCAGCACTGAACCCTGAACTGAAGGACGACGAGCTCATTCTGGTCACGGGCGCAACCGGCTTCCTCGGCGTGCAGCTTGTGCTCGAACTTCTGAAGCGCAGGCCGAGCGCCAGATTGGCGCTGCTCATCCGTGACAGAACCGGGCAGTCGGCGCGGCAGCGGGCCGATTCCTTTCTTTCAGTCGCGGAGCGGGCGCGCGTTGAGGTCTTCTCCGGAGACGTCGGCCAGCCTCGCTGTGGGCTGGACTCGGCTGCCTACGAGCGGCTTTCGGCGGAGACGACCCGTGTGATCCACTCCGCGGCCACGGTACGGTTCGATCACTCACTCGACGAGGCGCGGCGGATCAACGTCGAGGGCACGCGGCAGATTCTCGATTTCGCGGGCGGCGCGCGCGGGTTGCGCAGCTTCGCCTATGTCGGTACGGCTTATGTGGCCGGCGAGCGCTCCGGCGTGGTGCGCGAGGACGAGCTGGCCGTGGGCCAGAGCTATCGCAACACCTACGAGCAGACGAAGGCTGAGGCTGAGGCCCTGGTGCAGGCGCAACTCCGGTCGCTACCGGGCTTGGTGCTGCGCCCCAGCATCATCGTGGGCGACTCCAGGACCGGCGTCACCTCCAGCTTCAAGATGATGTACTGGCCGCTGAAGATCTACGCACGCGGCCTCTGGCGGACGGTGCCCGGCTATCCGGATGCGGTGCTCGACATTGTGCCCGTGGACTTTGTCGCCGGCTCCGTCGCGCAACTGCTGTTCGATGAGGCCGCCCTGGGCTCTACCGTTCATCTCTGCGCCGGGCCGCGCGCCAGCGCGACGATCGAGCAGGTGGCGCATCGCGCGATGGACTACTTCAATGGCCCCGAGCCGCGCTTCGTCGATCCGCGGTTCTTTTTTGCCGTGGTGCGGCCGCTGCTGTTTGCCTCCCTGTGGGGACGCAAGCGCCGCGTGCTGCGCGACGGCCGCGCCTACCGGGACTACTTCACCATGCGCATGCAGTTCGATACCGGCAACGCCGACCGTTTGCTGCAGCCTGCGGGGTTGAATGCGCCGCCGGTGCTTGAGTATCTTGACCGCCTCTTTCACTACTGCTTGGCCAGCGACTGGGGCCGCAAGCCGATCTCCGCGCCATGAGCCTGCTTGAGCGATACCAACTCGCGCGGGACCGCGGCGTGACGGTCGCCAATCTGGTGGATGAACTGGTCCGGCGAAAAGGGAACTGCGACGTCGCCGTGTATGAGGGCGGCGTGTTTCGTCTCTCCGATCTGCACGACGACGTTTGCGCCATCGATTCGTTTTTGCGGCAGACCGTCGAGCTTCGCCCGGGCCAGCCGGTTGCCATCTATCGCAGCAACACGCGGGAGTGCTTCCATTGGTTTCTTGCGATCATCCGCGCCGGGGGCATTGCGGTTCCGCTGAATCCGCAGCTCTCGCTTGCCGAGGTGAGCCGGATTCTCGCCGAGAGCGGCACAGAGATTCTGGTGACCGACAGAGCAGTCTTTGAACGGACCATCGGCGATCGCGGGGCGCTCCCGGTGCGCACATGGATACAGGCCGATGAGGAGACGGAGACGCTGGACGGCTTTCTAAGGATTGGTGAGATGGGGATGCCGGCTCCGCCCGTCACCATCGATCCGGCCACGACGGTGGCCATCTTTCATACGTCCGGCACCAGCGGATTTCCGAAGGGCGCGGCGTTATCCAGCAATGCGCTGCTGGGCGCGCGCTCGTCCACGGTGCTCTCCGGGATCCTGCTGGGCTCGCGCGATCTGGCGCTGGTCGCGCTGCCCTGGTCGCACATCATGGCGGTGAGCATTGCGTTG
Organism: uncultured Acidobacteriaceae bacterium; assembly: GCA_964244225.1. Taxonomy (GTDB): domain Bacteria; phylum Acidobacteriota; class Terriglobia; order Terriglobales; family Acidobacteriaceae; genus Edaphobacter. Next base: position 4,840 of record CAXTJC010000126.1, on the reverse strand, counting down.
TACGGCCTGATGGCGGGTATCCGCGGATGCTTTCTCGATCGCTTCGATGTGGAGGCTGCGCTCGACCTGGTGGAGCGCTTCCGTGTGACTGTCTTTGTTGGCGTGCCCACCATGTTCGCCCGCCTGGTCAACAGCGATCCTGCGCCGGCGCGCCTGGCGAGTGTACGTGTCTGGCTCTCAGCCAGCGATCACCTTCCTACTGAAGTTCGGCTGCGTCTGCGCCGGTTCGGAGCGCTGTTCCGGCTGTTCGGGCGATGGCGTCTGCCAGCCGTTCTGCTGAACGGCTATGGGATGGTGGAGCTGGGCGGGCTGGCCATGATGGGCATCGAGCTGCCGCTGCTGCGCGGGAGCGGCGACCTGTGTCTTCCCGTGCCGCCGTTTCGCATTCGCGTGGTCGATGAGCAGGGCCGGACTGTGCCGGCGGGGGTAACGGGTGAGTGCCAGATTCGCCGGCGCGGTCTGGCGCCGCATTACTGGAAGGACAAGGACGAGGCCCAGGGTCTGCTTACGAGCGACGGCTGGCTGCGCACCGGGGACCTGGCCACGCGCAACCGGCTGGGGCTTATCCGGCTAGTAGGGCGCACGAAGGATGTGATCAAGTCGGGCGGCTACTCCGTGTATGTTCGCGAGCTGGAGGAGGCGCTGCTGGCGCATCCTGCCGTGGCGCGCGCCGTCGCGTTCGGCCTGCATCACGCGGAGAAGGGCGAGATCCCCGTGGCCGCGGTAGAGCTGCAGGTCGGCTCCTCTTTGGAAGAAGCCGCTCTGCTGACGTGGTGCCGGAGCAAGCTTGCGGCGTATAAGGCGCCGCGGCGCATATGGATTCTTGCCCCGGGCGAGTTGCCGCAAAATCACAGCGGCAAGTTTCTTCGGCGGGTGCTCCAGGAGCGGTTTCAGGGGCTGGTGGAGTAATTGCCGGTGCTGCCTCGTTGCGGCTCGTTTGAGACGCGGCGTTTGTGCGTGGAGAAAAGGCAGCGGCAACGGCGGAATGCGGGGATCTCTCCACTGCGTCGTGCGATGAGACCGCACGACTTCGGTCGAGATGACGGCCTCTTTGAGGTTGGTCTTACCGAGTGCCGGTGCCTTTCGTTGTCCCGGCGCGGAGATCGGCTCAGGGATGATCCTCGAAGTGGCTGATCTGTCCGGGGCTGAAGTCCTTGATGGTCAGGTTTGCCTTCGTGCTTCCACGTTCGAGGAGCAGGAGAGTCGATCCGGGGCGGCCATGCGTCTTGACCTCTACCTGTCTCGCTGCCCAGACTCCACCCGACTGACTTATGCCGAGCGATGTAAATTGCTTCACGATCGCCGCGTCCTTCAACGTCTTTTCCACGTAGACCGGGTAGCTGATGGTGTGGTCGAGCCACGTTTGCACCTCGGCGTAGTGCGAACGATCCGGTGCGGCCGCCGTGCTCTTCAGCACATCGCAGTCGCGCTCGCCCAGCCTGACACGCTTAACCAGTGTCTGACCCTGCCAGTAGAACTCCGGCTGAAGAAAGTCTTCGTAGCTGAAGTCGCTGCCGGATACACTCTCGCTCCACCTGCTGAAAGGCAGCGGGGCCGGAACCGGCTCGTGGGGACTAAAGACCCGGATCGTGCTGGGGCCGCCGGGCCGCATCTCCAGCAGGATGCTGATGCGCGTGTCTGGATGCGCATTCGGGCGCACATTCTGGCGCGCATCTCCCGCCGGCGTTCGGGCCGGGACGATCTCAACGAGCACGCGTAGAACGCCAGGGAACCAGTGCTCCTTGAGGGCGACTGCATTGCTGATGCGCGTCCCGTTTGCCTCCACGCGGACCAGGCGCCCGGTGGCACGCGCGTCGGTTGCCTCAATCCGCTGCCGCGCGCCGGCAAGCACCGCGCGCGCGTCCGCCGCGTGCAAGGTCGTCGCAAGGAAGAGTGTTGTCGCGGCTACAACAGAGACGAGTCTCATGGCACGATTCTTTCATCATGGATGCGACCATCATGAATCTGGCCGTCGTAGATCCTTCCATCATGGATGCGGATGTGGCGAGGCGCGGAGTTCGCAATCTCCTCCTCGTGCGTGATGACGATGAGGGTCATGCCGCGGGTCTTCTGGATGCCGGTGAGGATCTCCATAATGCGCGCGGAGTTTGAGCTGTCGAGATTGCCGGTGGGCTCATCCGCCAACAGGATCGAAGGGCTGTTTGCCAGCGCTCGAGCGATCGCGACGCGCTGCCGCTCGCCGCCGGAGAGCTCATTGGGATGCTGGCGCATGCGGGACGCGAGACCTACTTCACGCAGCAGCGCCTCGGCGCGTTCCTCGCGCGTGCCGCTGCCATTGCTCGTCGCGAGCATGGGGGCCTGCACGTTTTCTACAGCACGCAGGGTGGGCAGCAGATAGAAAGATTGAAAGATGAAACCGACGTGGTGGCAGCGATAGGTGTCTAGGCTGATCGAAGAGCCCAGCGCCGCGCCGTTGAAGAGAACCTCGCCGCTGCTGGGGGTATCCAGCCCGCCGAGCAGATGAAGCAGGGTCGATTTGCCGCTGCCGCTGTGTCCGCTGATGGCAACGAACTCGCCGGCCTCGATCGAGAGATCGACGCCGCGCAGAGCCTGGATTCGGCCTTCGTCATAGTCTTTGCGCAGGTTGCGCACTTCCAGAATGGGGGTCGCCATGGCGCAGACCCGATGGTACCTCATCGCGCATTGGCATCCTCGATGGCTGCATGTCCTTCCCCTTTGCTACAGCTTGAGCGATCTGCCCCAAGTGTGGGATGGTAAAAGACGAGAATCGAATCTCATCGTTCTACGGCATCTAAGGATGAAAGAATAAAGCTGTCGGTGTTCGCAGTTTGATTCAAGCTTCGCACGGACAGCTTCTAACTCATCCGCTTCACCTGTTCAAGGAGAGCAGTGCATGGTCCGCTTGTTGTGGCTTTTGCTCCTAGGTCCCATCCTCCCGGTTTTGGGATTGCTCTATCAGTGGGTTGGATCGCGGTATGACCGCAGGCGTTTTCTTCGGCTAGGACAGTTGGTGCATATCGGCAAGCGCCGACGGCTCTTCATGATGGAGATGGGCGATGGGCCCGGACCGTCGGTGATCTTTGAGTCGGGAATCGGGGCGACGAGCCAGAACTGGGCCAGGATTCAGGAGTCGGTGAGCGAGTTCGCGCATACAGTCTCCTACGATCGGCTGGGGCTGGGCTGGAGCACGCCGGCGGTCTCGGAGCGCATTCCTTCAAAGGTGGTGGAGGAGCTGCGAGAGATGCTGCAGGCTGCCGGCATCGCGCCGCCTTACCTGCTGGTGGGGCACTCGTTTGGCGGGCTGGTGGTGCGGTACTTCGCGGCCGAATATCCCGACGAGGTGGTGGGTGCAGTGCTGGTGGACGCCATGCGCACCGACGAGTGGCCGCCGGTCGATGAGTCGCAGCGCAGGCTGCTGAATCGCGGGGTGCAGCTGTTGCAATGGGGCGTTCCGATTGCGTACTCAGGCCTGGCGCGACTGACGACGATGTCGTTTTTCTGCCGATCGGGCAAGTTCACTAAACTCTTCACCCGCGCGACCGGCGGCCACAATGTGCTGGAGCGGCTGACGAGCGAGCTGGACAAGATGCCGCCGGAGGTGTGGCCGATCGTGGCCGCGCACTGGTCGAACCCAGCTTTTTTTCGCGGGATGACGGCGCATGTTCAGGGCGTTCCAGGAACCGTGATGGAGATGCTGGATGCAACGCCGATCGTGGGCATGCCGGTGGTGCTGCTGACGCCGGGGCACTCGAAGGCAATCTCGGACGCGGATCTGCGCAAGATCGGACCGGATGCGGAGCAGTTGATTGCGGAGAAGAGCGGGCACTGGCTGCATCTGGATGAGCCGGATCTCGTGATCGAGCAGATTCGCGAGATGATCACGGCCGTGCAGGACGGGCTCTCCTGCGAGGCAATGATGCAGGAGAGCGTCTCGGGCGATTGAGGGTGAGACCTGGCTACGCGGGCCTGGTGAAGAGCTGCATGTCGCCGCTGTTTTTCGTCTTCGGCAGCAGGCCATAGCGCGCGATGCGAAACTCCGCCCAGTAGCCCACCCATCGAGGATCCGCCTGCAGCAGATCGCCAAGCCGCCGCACCATCTCCTCGCGAACCGCGCGATAGGCAGTATCCGCGATTAGATTCACGGCATCGTCCGCATCCAGATCGTAGAGCTCATCGTTCGGCGAGCTGCAGTTGTACGCGTAGACAAAGTGCCGGCCATCCGCCGTGCGATGCTCGAGGCCACAGGCAAAGTTCACCCCCACATGCCACCCGCCGAAGAACAGCAGCGGCTCGCGCCGGGGAAGCGGCTGCCCACTCAGCGCCGGCACGAGCGAGATGCCATCCATTTTCGCCGCGGGCACAATGCCCGCCAGCTCCAGCAGCGTGCGCGACACATCGAGCAGAGAGACCGAGTCCTGCACGACCGACGGCTTCTGCTGCCGCGGAGCCTTGATAATCATCGGAACCCGAAGCACATCCGGGTAGAGGTACACGCCCTTGTCGACCATCGCGCGGCGTCCATTCATCTCGCCATGGTCGCTGATAAACATGATCGCCGCCTCGTCATAGAGCCCGGCCTCGCGCAGCTCAGCCAGAAACACGCCGATCGCGTGGTCCACCACCTCCATCTGCAGCACGTAGGCGATGCGATAGTCCAGCAGCGTCGCGGGATCGTAGATGCCCCAGTACTTGCGGTAGACGTCGAGGATCTCCGGCTCATCGGGCGCGCGGGCGAAGTCGCGTCTGCGCACGGCTTCATAGGAGTCCGGAAGGTGCATGACCGCGCGCAGCTCGCGCTCCCGCTGCTCAAATCCTGCCGGAATGGAGAAGGGCTGATGCGGGTCGAAGAGATCCAGCT
>CAXTJC010000125.1:0-7790 GCA_964244225.1 uncultured Acidobacteriaceae bacterium | reverse complement strand
TGCCGCGACTCCATCCTCGCCGCCCCGCTCGCCCTCGACCTCTGCCTCTTCCTCGATCTCGCCGCCCGCACACCCAGCCTGCGCGGCATCGGCATCCAGGAGTGGCTCTCCTTCTACTTCAAAGCTCCCGACTCCGCCCCCGGCGTCTACCCCGAACATGACCTCTTCATCCAATCCATGAAGCTCAAAAACACCCTCCGCCACATCATGGGCGAAGACCTCATCACCCACCTAGGCCTCGACTACTACGGCGAGTAACCGCACTTAAAATCGTAGACGGCCGAAGAGAATCTCCCTTCGACCGTCTACCTTTTCTTGTTGTCATTCTGAGCGCAGCGAAGAACCTGCTGTTCGCCTTTCACTCGGAGCGAAGCAACGTATGGTTCCACGCACTCACCCTTCCGCAACCGCCAGCAACCGCCCCCAAAGCTCCTTAATCCCCATCCCCTTCTCCGCACTCACTGCCAGCACCTCATCCACCCCATGCGCCTTCTTCAGCGCTGCCACATTCTTCGCCAGCACATTCTTCGACACCCGATCCGCCTTCGTTCCCACCACCAGATACGGCCGGCCCATCTCCTGAAAAAAATGGATCAGCGTCGTGTCCGAGGCCTGCGGCGGAATGTTCGTATCCACCAGGCATACCCCCATCGCCAGCGTCTCCCGCTCGACTAAATACGGCTCGATAAACTTCGGCCACTCCGCCGAGATCGACTTCGAGATCTTCGCGTAACCATATCCCGGCAGATCGGCAAAGATCATCGTCGGCACCACCTTCGGCCGATCCCGAGTGCCCTCATAGAGCGCAAAGAAATTGATCGCCCGCGTCCGTCCCGGCGTCGACGACGTATGCGCCTGCTTCGACCCCAGCAGCGCATTGATCAACGAGGATTTCCCCACATTCGATCGTCCCAAAAACGCAATCTCAGGCGCGCCATGGGTCACCGCCGCTGGCGGAAAGTGCTCGCGATCGACGGCAGATCGCAGAAATATAGGAACAAGCTGCATGCGGCGAGTCTACCGTGTGCTTTGTTCGCGATCTCACAAAGTTACAAATGGGCAGCCGGATGATCGCCGGAACGACCCACCTGCTGCCCCCTGTGTCAGACTGAGCGGCCCAGCTAGCGAACCCGCATCTCAGAGGTTGTTCGAAACGTCACCACCGTCTCAGCCGGGATCACGACATCTTTGTTCCCCGTATAGGCCCCCGCGGCCGTACCGCCACCCGCACCGGCAAGACCGCCGATAAGCGCTCCCTTACCACCACCGGCCAGACCGCCAATCAGGGCGCCGATACCACCGCCGCCGCCGATGAACGCTGCCGTCCGTTTGCCCTTGCCTTTGGAGACGTTCTCGTACTCCGTCGTGCTCACCTGCGATCCGCCGATTGATGTCAGCTCAATACCTAGGTCGCCCGCTCCCTTGAACTTTCCACGGCCCTTCGCCGCCACAACCCGGCCCTCGACGGGTGTTCCGCGCTTGAAGAACGTGCCTCCACTGGGTGTCGCCACCCCGCTCGTCAGCACACCGGAGAAGGTGTCGCCGGGATTGTTGCGGCTTGCGCTCAAAGTCTGAGATATCGTGACCGAAACCCGGCTGCCGCTTGGAACCACCGCCGGCGCTCGCGGCACGGGTGCTGCTGCCCGGGCCGGAGCCGTATCCGGAGCCGCTGCCGTGGGAGTTGCAGGCGCGGGGCTAACCGGAGCTACCGGCGCGGCCGCCGATCCCTGAGCCTGCTGCGATCCCTGCGGCATCGTCACCGATCCGTCCGCGTTCCGCACCGCACCGGGCGCAAGGCTGCTCGGCTGCCCCGCCGCCGACGCCTGCTGCGATCCCGCAGGGTAGGTCACCGATCCATCCGGGTTGGTGATCGATCCATCCTGATTGCGAATCGCTTGACCGCTCGGCTTGCTCTTGCATCCGGAGAGCAGCAGGGTTGCGCCCAGCGTCCACGCTGCCAGTATTCGATAGCTTTGTTTGCTCATGATGGCCCTCTATCCTCTTCCTGCATTCAGATGCCTTACAAACGTCTGCTGTGCAAACTCTACAGCCAAAATCTACCTTATCGCGGCGGAGATCTGCCACGGCAATCTCGCCCGCTGGTCTTGATCCAACCAGGTGCGGCATCGCCCTTTGCTTCCCCTATCCGGGGTATTGACAGAACACGGTGCGTAAGCAGTACACGGCAATAGGTAAATTCCTCGACACATAGAAGAAAATACTTTCCGAAATATCGATCTTCCCCATATGCTCTGTGCTGTGGGATGCAGGCACCTGCTTGTATCTCGAAGAATGCCTGGCAGTGGCCTGGCCGTCGTTCACACATGAATCTGTCGTGCGGGCGATCGCCCTTCCCACCCGACTACCTATGCGGAAACCCCGCCGCAACGCTCTTGGAGGCAACAACATGAACTCGTCCCACTTCGCCGGCCCACGTCCCCGCATCCTGATGACGCTGCTGGCATCCGCTGCTATCGCTACAACCGGGTGCTCAAACATGACTAGCACCGCCTCCCCCGGGGGCCCAGTCGCCGCCGCCAAGGTAGGTGGCAAGATCCACGGCGGAAATCAACCCGTCTCCGGCGCCGCCGTCAACCTCTACTTCGCGAGCCAGGCCACCTTCGCCGCGGGCGCGACACTGGTCGCAACGACCGCCTCCTCCGCGGACGGCTTCGGCAGCTTCAGCTTCAATAAGATCACCGGAGCCGCCAACGACGGCACCAGCAACAACTTCTCCTGTCCCACGTCCGCCTCCGCCAATCCCTACGTCTTCGTCGTCGCCAAGGGTGGCACCACCGTCAACACCCCCGGCGCCACCTCCAACACGGATGCGGAGTTCATCGCGCCCATGGGCCGCTGCGCCGACATCAACGCCTCGACCAGCATCTATATGAGCGAGGTCGTCACCGTCGCCACCATGGCGGCCATTCACCAGTACATGAATCCGACCGCCTCCTCCGCCCCGATCGAGTCCACCATCGGATCGGACGGCATCTTCGTCTCCGATCTCGGTCTCTCCCACTCCTTCGATAACGTCTCGCTCATGGCCAGCCTCTCCACCGGCCTGGGAAATACCTCCGTGACCCGCGCCGGCAACGGCCCCAGCGCCACGGCAGTGACCATGACGATCTCTCCCGAGCTCGCTAAGATCAACCAGCTCGCTAACATTCTTTCGGCCTGCATCAACCAGACCGCCGGCGGATCCGCGACCTGCGCCTCCATCTACGCGAGCGCAACGCCGCCCGCCGACGCCGGAACCACCAGCGTCAACAACGCCACATACGCGCCTGCGACCGACCTGCTGACCGCGCTCTACTACATCTTCACCAACCCGACCAACTCCGGCACGGCGAACCGGACCACCCTCTACAGCCTCTCCGCCGCGTCGGGCGCACCGTACCAGCCCACCCTCTCCGCCGTGCCCACCGATTGGTCGATCGGCATCAAGTATGTCGCTACCGGAAGCTGCGCGAACTCCACCTCCAACTTCCTCAGCAGCCCTACCTCGCTCTCGCTCGACCTCAGCGGCAACCTGTTCGTCACCAACTCTTCAACCGGCGGCAACGGCAGCCTGTCTGAGATCTCCCCCACAGGCGCTCCTGTGCTGTGCGCTCCGCTCACAGCCGGCGGTGCCGGCGTAACCCCCGTCTATGCTGCCGGATCGGTCTTTGATGTGGCCGGTAACATCTGGGTCGGCAGCGCCTCCACGTCGGAGATCTTCCGCTACGCCCCTCCGAGCGTCACGCCGCTGGTGGTACCGACCGCAAGCCCCGTTCTGCAGATTACGACCGACGGCTACGGCGATATCTTCTTCTCCACCGCCTCCGGCAACCTGTATGAGATCGTCAACGGCTCCTCGGCCACCACGGTACCTACCCCGGTTCAGATCAACACCCTTCCTCTGGGGCAGGCCGATCGCATCATGATCGACACCGCCAATCGCATCTGGGCCTCGTCCGGTTCCTCCTTCATCAGCGCCTCTGCTGGTTCGCTTGATCCCACCGGGAAGTTCCTGACGAACTTCATCACCAACACCTACCTGTCAGATCCCTCGCTCGGAATCAACTCGACCAGCTCCAACGGTTCCGGCGTCTACAGCTCCAGCAACACTGCCAACAACATCAGGTACATCAGAGGGACCGGCACCACCTTCGCGGTTGTGAATGGCTTCCCGGCGACGGGTGGCGGCCTGAGCGGTCCGGTCGATATCGCACTCGACGGCGCGCAGAACGTCTGGGCCGCGAACAGCGGTGGCGGCCTCTCGGCCTTTAGCAAGTTCGGCGTGTCCCTTACCTCAACCACCGGCTTCCAGAAGGATCCGTCCTACCTCGGCGGCCAGAACTCAATCATCATCGACACCTCCGGGAACATCTGGCTAGGTCTCTCCGGCGGAACGTCGATCACAGAGATCGTTGGCGGCGCGGTTCCGGTCTACCAGCCGTACTCCAACGGTCTGCAGCCCGTCACCAACCGCTTCCAGACACTCCCCTAACCCAACGCACGTGATTTCGCAGCGAAGCCTCGGCAACCGCCGGGGCTTCGCTGTCTCATACCGCGTTTACGATCGTTTTCTCCCCCGGCATCCTCGCCGAACTCTCTCGCGAGCAGGCATAGGCCTTGCCGGCAGGGTACGATGCCTGCAGTCATCTCAGCTCCGGAGCAGCTCCATGCAGGAAGCATTTCGACTTGAGGGCAAGATCGCCCTCGTTACAGGAGGTGCGAGCGGCATCGGCGCCGCCACTGCCCGCGAGCTTGCCCGTGCCGGCGCGCACGTCCTCATTGCCGATCTCAACCTCGCCGCCGCCCACTCGCTCGCCGCCGGGCTCCCCAGCGCCGAAGCCCTCGAGCTCGACGTCACCGACAGCCTCGCCGTCACGCGCACCTTCGCCGCCATCCCGCAGCTCGACATACTCGTCAACAACGCAGGCGTCGGCAGCGTTGGCGATCTCCTGCATACGCCCGAGGACGAGTTCGACCGGCTCATGCGCGTCAACGTCCGTTCCGTCTATCTCGTCAGCCGCGCCGCTCTCCCCCCGCTTCTCGAACGCAAGGGAAGCATCGTCAACATCGGCTCCGTCGCCGGTCTCGTCGGCGTCAGGCAGCGTTTCGCCTACTGCGCCAGCAAAGGCGCTGTCATCGCGCTCACCCGCCAGATCGCCGTCGACTACCCGAAAGAGATCCGCTGCAACTGCATCGCGCCCGGCACCGTGCAGACTCCCTTCGTCGAAGGCTACCTCGAGAAGTACCACGCGCACGAGAAGGACAAGATCCGCGAGCAGCTCGTCGAGCGCCAGCCTATCGGCCGCCTCGGCACACCCGAAGACGTCGCCTCCATGGTTCGCTATCTGTGTTCGCCTGAGGCCTCCTTCATCAACGGCGCCGTCCTTCCCCTCGATGGCGGCTGGACCGCCGCCTGACTGTCGCGAACAGGATCACGCTCATGACTGACCTCACGATCACCGCCGTCCGCGTCATCGATCTCCGTTTCCCGACATCGCGCCAGTCGATCGGCTCCGACGCCGTCAACAAGGATCCCGACTACTCCGCCGCCTACTGCATGCTTGAAACCGATACCGGCTTCGTCGGCCACGGCCTAACCTTTACCCTCGGCCGCGGCACCGATCTCGTCGTCCAGGCGCTCGAATACCTCACCCGCTACGTCGTCGGCCGCAGCCTCTCCAGCCTCACCGGCGATCTCTGCGCCTTCTCCCGCCGGCTCACCGACGATACGCAGTTTCGCTGGCTCGGCCCCGAGAAAGGCGTCATCCACCTCGCCGCCGGTGCCCTCATCAACGCCGTCTGGGACCTCTACGCCCGTGTCGAAGGCAAACCGCTCTGGCAGCTCCTCAGCGATCTCGACCCCGAGCAGCTCCTCCGCGCCGTCGACTTCCGCTATATCGACGACGCCCTCTCCCGCGACGAAGCCCGGGACATCCTCGATCGCGCTCGCACCGGCCAGTCCGTCCGCCGCACTCTGCTTCTTACCGAAGGCTACCCCGCCTACACCACCTCCGTTGGTTGGTTCGGCTACTCCGAAGAGAAGATCCGCCGCCTCAGCCGCGAAGCCCTGGCCGAAGGCTGGACCCACTTCAAGCTGAAGGTCGGCGGCGACCCGCTCGACGACCTGCGCCGCGGTCACATCGTCCGCGAAGAGATCGGCTGGCAAAACCACCTCATGCTCGACGCCAACCAGAAGTGGGGCGTCCTCGAAGCCATCGAGCGCACCACCCAGCTCGCAGAGCTCAAGCCCTGGTGGATGGAAGAGCCCACCAGCCCCGACGACATCCTCGGCCACGCTCGCATCCGCCGCGAGGTTCCCACCGTCCGCATCGCCACCGGCGAGCACTGCCACAACCGCATCATGTTCAAGCAGTTCCTCCAGGCCGGTGCCCTCGACGTTCTCCAACTCGATAGCTGCCGCGTCGCCGGCGTCAACGAGAACCTCGCCATCCTTCTCCTCGCCGCGAAATTCAATATCCCTGTCTGCCCCCACGCCGGCGGCGTCGGCCTCTGCGAGTACGTCCAGCACCTCTCCGCCTTCGACTTCCTCTGCGTCTCGGCCACCATGGAGGACCGCGTCATCGAGTTCGTCGATCACCTGCACGAGCACTTCGTCACGCCCGTCACCGTTCGCAACGGCCGCTACCGCATGCCGGCCGCACCGGGCTACTCCATCGAGATCAAACCCGAATCTCTCACGCGCTTCGCTTTCCCCAACGGCGCAGCCTGGACCGAAACCCCCGCCCTCGCTCAACCCCCGCACCCCGCGCCACACCCCGACGGATCAATCCACCAATCTTTAAGAAGATTCTGATCAAGTCCTTTGCTTTTCTTTCTTCCATTCCGAGCACCGCGAGGAACCTGCTTTTCGTTCGGACCAGCGAAACGTCTCCTGAAAGATAAAAAGTTCTTAGCCTTAATCAGACCTTCCTAGCTCCTTCGTGTCATTCAACCCCGCTGTCCCGGCTGCTACTGTGGCTATGCTTTAGGTGCGCTTTGATGTGTGCTTTTCCGTTAAGGGCATGGCTTCAGCCATGCCGAACGTGCGAACCGAGGGCAGTGCGGCTTTAGCCGCTGAGGTCAGTCCGGTCATACTTCCAGGGCTAAATCAAAACGTCCCTAACGTCCGGCCCACCTCCGCCGGGCAACTCCGCGCCCCGGGTATGCCGAGCCTCCTCCGCCCACATCGCACCGTCGCCGCCGCCGTCTTTCTTCTTTTGGCGATCGCCCTTCCGGCGCAGACACCCGCACCCACCCCCGCCGGCGCCGTTCCGCTTCTGCAGCCGCTCGGCCTCGCCTACGACGCGCAGGGCAATCTCTTCTTCGCCGAGGCCGGCAACCACGTCGTCCGCCGTCTCGACCCCTCCGGCACCCTCACCACCGTCGCCGGCACCGCCATCCAGGGCTTCTCCGGAGATGGTGGCCCCGCCCTCAGCGCCCAACTCGACTCACCCCACGCCGTCGCTCTCGACGCCGCCGGCAACCTCTTCCTCGCCGACACCCACAACCACCGCATCCGTCGCGTCGACGCCGTCACCCACACCATCACCACCGTCACCGGCGCCGGCACCCCTGGCTTCTCCGGCGACTCCGGATCCGCCGCCAGCGCCCGCCTCGCCTCACCCCTTGGCCTCGCGCTCGACCCCGCCAACCTCCTCTACATCGCCGACTCCGCCAACCACCGCATCCGCCGCGTCGATCTCGCCACCGGCCTCATCACCACCATCGCCGGCACCGGCTCACAGGGCTTCAGCGGAGACGGTGCGCTCGCCACCGCCGCAACGCTTGAT
>CAXTJC010000124.1:0-7796 GCA_964244225.1 uncultured Acidobacteriaceae bacterium | reverse complement strand
CTCAAAGCCGCGATTGAAGGCGCGCTGCAAGCGGGAGAACGGGTCGCGCGAGAGAGTGCCGTGAGCGCCGTGCGCCTACAGCAGGTACATGGCGAGGGTGGGCACCAGGGTTCGCGAGAGCGCGTAGGACGCGAGCATGGCGAAGACGACGGCTTCGGCGAGCGGCACGAAGAGATAGCGCGAGACGCCGGTGAGGAAGAACATCGGCAGGAAGACGATGCAGATGCATAGCGTGGAGACAAGGGCGGGAACGGCGATCTGTGCGGCGCCCTCGAGGATGCCTTCTTTGAGTTCTGCGCCTTCTTCGAGGTAGCGCTCGATGTTCTCGATGGTAACGGTGGCGTCGTCGACCAGAATGCCGACGGCGAGGGCGAGGCCGCCGAGCGTTTGAATGTTGATGGTGTTGCCGAGCAGCCCGAGAAAGATGACTGAGGAGAGGATCGACAGCGGGATCGAGATCGCGATGATGATCGTAGACCGCCAGCTGCCGAGGAAGAGCAGGATCATGAGGCCGGTGAGCACGGCGGCGATGATGGCCTCGCGGATGACGCCCTGCACCGAGCCGCGCACGAAGACAGACTGATCGGCGATGGGGGTGATCTTGAGGCCGGGCGGCGTGGTGAGCAGGATGCGCGGGATGAGCTCGCGGATGCCGCCTACCACGTCGAGAGTCGATGCGCTGCCGCTCTTGAGCACGGTGACGAGCACGCCGCGCTTGCCATCCTGGCGGACGATGTTGGTCTGGGGGATGGCGCCATCGGTGACGGAGGCGACGTCCTTGACGTAGATGGTGGCGTTGCCGATCTGTTTGACGGGCAGGTTGCCGAGGCCCTCAATGGAGAGCGGCGCGGAGTTGATGTGGATGTCGTACTCATCCATGCCGATCTTGGCGGTGCCGCCGGGCTGGACGACATTTTGTTGACCAAGTGCATTCAACACATCGGCTGGGGAGAGTCCTTTGGCCTGCAGCAGCCTGGGGTCGAGGTTGACCATGATGGAGCGCTGCTTGCCGCCATAAGGGTTCGGTATAACGGCGCCGGGAACGGTAATGAGCTGCGGCCGCACGAGGTTGAGGCCGATGTCGTTCAACTGCTGCTCGGACAGGCCGGAGCCCGAGAGGCCAAGCTGCACGATCGGCACACTCGACGCGGAGAAGTTGATGATCTGCGGCGGAAGAATGCCGGGCGGCAGCTGGCGCAGCTGGAACTCGGAGGCGGCGCTGACCTGCGCATTTGCGGTGTCCAGGCTGGCGCCCGGCTGGAGAAAGATCTTGATGATGACCTGGCCGGCGATGGTGTAGGACTCGATGTGCTGGACGTTATCGACCAGGACGGTAAGAGCTTTTTCGTAAGGCGTGGTGAGCCGGCCGGCGAGCTCGTCGGCGTTCAGGCCGGTGTACTGCCAGGCGACCGAGACGACGGGAATATCGATGCTGGGAAAGATATCGACGGGGGTCTGATGAATGACGACGGGAGCCGCGATGAGGATGAGGATCGCGAGCACGATGAAAGTGTAGGGTCTCGTGAGCGCGATCTTGACGATCCACATGGTGGCGGTCCTTGGGTGAACGAAGTGTGGCGTATGCCACTGCCTCTATCAGACACTAAGTTTGAGGCAAAGGTTTCACAGTTATTTCCGCTTGTGTCTGGCGGTTTTACCGATGGCTGCCTATGATGGTTGCCATGGAGCTGCGCCATCTTCGCTACTTCTGCGCCATCGCCGACTCCGGCAGTTTCAGCGAGGCCAGCCGTCAGTTGCACGTCTCGCAATCGACGATCAGCGAGCAGATGGCGGATCTTGAGCAGGAGGTAGGCGGCGCGCTGCTGGATCGCAAGAGCCGCGGTCTGCGGCTGACGGCCCAGGGAAGCATTTTTCTGGCGGAGGCACGCAAGACGCTGCTGGCGGCCGAGCGCGCGATAGATGTTACTCAGAGATCGCTCGAGGGCAAGCTGGGTACGCTTTCGATCGGCTTTTTCCTGTGGGGCGCTGGCGGCTTCTTTCCGCGCATCATTCGCGAGTATCGACGGCTGCATCCGCAGGTGCGCGTGTCGTTGTATGAGATGGACGCGATGTCGCAGCCGGAGGCGCTGGTCTCGGGCAAGATCGACATGGGGTTTACGCGGCCGCTGCTGCCGCCCTACGATCGTGTTCTGCAATCGGAGTTGCTGTATGAGGATCCGATCGTGGTGGTGCTGCCCAGCGATCATCGGCTGGCGCGGCGGCGGATCACCATTCAGCAACTGGCCGCGGAGCCGTTCGTGCTGTGCGAGCGCCGGGTGACGCCGTCGCTGTTCGATAACATTCTGGGCATCTGCACGAGCGCGGGATTCTCTCCGGAGATTGTGAATACATCGGCGACGTGGGCGGGCGTGCTGACGCTGGTCGAGTCCGGCGAAGGCGTCGCGCTGGTTCCGGCGGGTGTGCGGCATCTGCGAACGCGCGGCGTGGTCTTTCGGCATCTTGAGCCGGAGACGGTGCGGGTCGGCGTCGCGCTGGTGTGGAACCCGGAGACGCTCGGGATTTTGCAGCAAGATTTTCTCGCGCTGGTGAGGGCGAATAAAGAGCGGATCCGGCGGTCGGAGGGAGAGTAGGAGGGCGTTCTGCGTTGTACGTTGTGGGTGGTTTGGTCTACGTTTTGTGTGAGGCATGCGTGAGCTTGGGAGGAGTGGGATGCGGGGATTTTGGTGTGGTGCGATACGGGCGGTGGCTGCGGGTCTTTTGTTAGCGCCGGCGCCGGTAGCGCTTCTTGCGCAGGTTGCTGCGCGTGATGGAGGTGCTGCAGAAAAGCGGCTGCGGGTGTTTTTTGTCGATGTCGAAGGTGGACAGGCGACGCTGTTTGTCACTCCTGAAGGCGAGTCGCTGCTGATCGATACGGGGTGGCAGGAGAATGGCGGGCGGGATGCGGACCGGATCGTTCGAGCGGCGCGATCTGCCGGGCTGACAAAGATTGATACTGTTTTGGTTACACACTTCCATGAGGATCATGTGGGCGGGGTGCCGCAGCTGCTGGCGCGCATTCCGGTGGGAACATTTCTCGACCATGGGGAGAACCGGGAGCTGGACCATGGCATCACGGAGAAGGGGTATGCGGAGTATCTGAAGGCGATTCAGGCAAGCGGCGCGACGCGGCGGGTGATGCACGCGGGCGAGCGGCTGCAAATCGGAGAGATGACGGCGACGGTGATCAGCGCGGACGGAGCGCTGCTGCGAAAGCCGCTCGATATGGCGGGGTGCGCGGGGCAGTCGAATAGCTTCTGCGCGAGCTCCGAGAAGCGGCCGGCAGACCAGACGGAGAATGCACGATCGTTGGGCGTGGAGCTTACGTATGGGGCGCTGCGGCTGCTCGATCTCGGCGATCTGACGTGGGACAAGGAGATGGAGCTGATGTGTCCGGTGAACAAGCTGGGCAAGGTGGATGTGTACATCGTCTCGCACCATGGATGGAATCAGAGTTCGAGCCCGGCGTTGGTGGATGCGATTGGCGCGCGCGTGGCGATTATGGATAACGGCGAGAAGAAGGGTGGATCGACGCCGACGCTTGAGACGCTGGCGAAGGCTCCGGGGATGGAGGCGCGCTGGCAGCTGCATAGCTCGGCTGAAGGCGGGGCGAGGAACACGGATGACCGTTACATCGCGAACCCGCTGGGTACCGATGCAGGGCGTGGGCTCGAGCTGCTTGGAGCGAAGGATGGGAGCTTCGCGGTGCGGAACGAGCGGACGGGAGAGACGGTGCGCTATGCGGCGAGTACGAACCGGTAGAAGAGATCCTCTCTCGTATGCCGACGCGAAGACAGCCTGTACACGCCGGAGCTTAGACTGGTCTGCGCACGCATGGGAGTTCCGATGAAACTGCTTCGCTATCTGGCCACGCTTATTTTTATTGCAATGCTCGCACCTATGCTTTCAGCGCAGGAGCGAATTGCCATTGATGCGAATGCGCCGGCGACGGCGTTTCCGCACTTTTGGGAGGAGATGTTTGGGTCGGGGCGGGCGAACCTCTCGCTGCGCGAGAGCTACCGGGAGGATCTGCGGGCGGTGCGGGCGATTACAGACTTCAAGTATGTGCGCGCGCACGGGATTCTGCTCGATGAGAACGGCGTGTACACGGAGGATGAGCATGGGAATGCGGTCTACAACTTCAGCTATGTGGACCAGATCTACGATGGGCTGCTGAAGAATCAGGTGAAGCCGATGGTGGAGATCAGCTTTATGCCGAAGAAGCTGGCGTTCAATCCGGATGCGCTGCACCCGTTCTGGTACAAGCAGAATGTGTCGCCGCCGAAGTCGATGGAGCGTTGGGATGCGTTGATGACGGCGTTTGCGAAGCACCTGGTGGCGCGGTACGGCGTGGATCAGGCAGCGACGTGGTACTTCGAGGTGTGGAACGAGCCGAATATTGATTTCTGGGGTGGGGTTCCGCGGGATAAGAGCTACTTTGAGCTGTATGAGCACACAGCGCGGGCGCTGAAGGCGGTGAGTCCAAGGCTGCGGGTCGGCGGGCCGGCGACGGCGGCGGCGGACTGGGTGGATACTTTTCTGGCGTATACCAACGAACATCATGTGCCGGTGGATTTTGTAACCAGTCATGGCTATGCGGACGATACGATCGACAATCTGTTTCCGAACGATAAGAGTGTGCCGCGTACTACGCCCGAGGATGAGCGCGTGTGCCTGGCGATCGGCAAGGTGCGCGGGCAGATGAAGGCCGCGGGTAGGGCGGATCTGCCGCTCTTCTGGACGGAGTGGAACGTGCAGGGCTCGAGTGAGTCGCGCGATACTACATTCGTCGGGCCTGCGCTGGCGGATACTATTCGGCAGTGCGACGGCAAGGTGGACATGATGAGCTTCTGGACGTTCTCGGATGTGTTTGAGGAGGGTGGGCCGGAGCAGAAGCCGTTTATCGGGATGTTTGGGCTGCGGGCGATGTACGGGATCAACAAGCCGAGCTTCTATGACTTTGGGCTGCTGCATCAGCTGGGGGATCGGCGGTATGCGAGTGACGCGAAGGACGTGCTGGTGACGAAGCAAGTGGATGGATCGCTGGCGATCGCGGCGTGGAACCTAGTCGATCCGGCACCGGATGGGCAGCCGAGCTCGATGCTGCATGCGAAGCCGAAGACGATGGTGCTGGCGTTCAAAGGTGTGGCGGCGAATGCGCGGGTGACGATCGATCGCGTGGATACCGAGCACGGGAATGTGCTGCCGGTGTACGCGGCGATGGGGAAGCCGGTGTATCCGACGCCTGAGCAGGTGGAGACGATGAATAAGAAGACGGCGCTGCCGCCGGCGGAGGTGACGGCGCTGAAGGGTGGGGCGATCACGCTGGTGCTGGAGCCGAACGCGCTGGTGCTGGTGCGGGTGGCGGGGCAGTAGAAATGTGGCATTTCCTAAGGTGTAGAGCAAAATGGAGGAATACAGGGGTCTCTCCACTTCGCTACGCTCCGGTCGAGATGACGGCGTCCGTGGTTCATCAGGCGCGTTATCTATGGCTCACGCTAGGCGCTGATGAGGGAGCGGAGTTTGCCGGAGACTTTACCCCAGACCCATTGCGGCATGACGACGCGGGCCATGTGGGAGCGGAGTTGCTCATAGGTGGCGAAACCCATGGCGTAGCCGCAGAGGAGGCGAAGGAGCTCGGGGTCGGCGGTGGCGCGGCGGACGAGGGAGTTGACGCGGCCGGGCTGGGTGAAGAGGCGACGCTGGATCTCGACCGAGTGGCGGAGTTCGCCGCCGATCTCGCGCTCCCAGGCTTGTTGATAGTTGCTGAGTTGGCGGGCGTCGAAGCGGCTGGCTTTGATGGCAGCGATAGCGGCGTCGGCGGCGAGGTCGCCCGAGACCATGGCGAAGTAGATGCCTTCAGCGGAGAAGGCGTTGACCATGCCGGCGGCGTCTCCGGCGAGCAGGATGCGATCGGCGTAGGTGATGGCGAGCGGGCCGGCGATGGGGATGGGAAAGGCGCGATAGTTTTCCGGGTGGCTTTCGCCAGAAGCGAAGCCGCGTTGTTTCATCTGCTCGACGAAGCCGAGATGGTGCTGTTTGGCGCGGCCGCGGACGTTCTCGACGAAGTAGTCCGGGCCGGAGCCGAAGCCGAGATTGACGTGGTCCTGCTTCGGGAATATGTAACCGTAGCCGTAGCTTGAAGGAAGGCTGAGGAGAAGGGTGACGCGGTCGCGATGCGGGGTGTCGAGCTGGGTGTAGGGCGTCTCTTCCATCATGTCGACAGCGTATTGGCCGTGGACCTCACCGGTGCGCAGGCCGCTGAGGCGGGCGATGACGCTGTTGGCGCTGTCCGCGCCTATGACCAGCTTTGCGCGAAAGCGCCGAGCATCAGAGCAGGTGAGAGTGATGCCGTTTTCATCTGTAGCCATTCCGGTTACAGTTGCGCCTATGGCGAGCTCGGTGACGCGAGAGCTGGCGCGCCGGAAGAGGGCGGCGTCCCACTCGATGCGGCGGACGAGATAGAGGATGGGCTCGCCGTTGGGATCGCTGTATTCAAAGCCGGTCTGGTCGGGGCTCTCGACGTACATCTTTGAGAGGGCGTTGACGGGAACCTCGCGGAGGAGATCGCGGGTGAAGGGAAGGCGGGTGAGAGCGCGGGCGGTGATGCCGCCGCCGCAGGGCTTCTCGCGCGGGAAAGCTGTGGCTTTTTCGAGCAGAAGGACACGCAGGCCGGCGTCGCCAAGCTTGGCTGCAGCCGTTGTCCCGGCGGGGCCGGCGCCGACTATGGCGACGTCGAAGAGTGTGTCTGAAGCGGAGTCTGGCACTGCTGGGCTCGCGGGGGAAGATGTCCTGTTGTCATGGTACTTCGAGTGAAAGCCGGGAGACTGCATCAGAGAGAAGATGCAACGCAGCTTGAGAGCTCTTGTCCTGTTGAGTACCGCCTTCGGCCTTGTAGAGGGGCTGGCGGCTCAGTCGAAGTTGGCGACGCTTTATTTGACGACGGCGGATCGCGCGTTTCTGATGGCGGCGCAGCCGGAGCTGAGGGCGGGCAAGGCGGGGCGTGATGTGGAGGCGATCACGATCGATCCGAAGCAGACGATGCAGAGCATCGACGGCTTCGGGTTCGCTATGACGGGCGGCAGCGCGCAACTGCTGATGGCGATGAGCGAGCAGGCGCGTGCTGCGATTCTGCAAAGGCTCTTCGGCAGCGGCAAGGATGACATCACGGCGAGTTTTCTACGGCTGAGCATCGGGGCCTCCGATATGAACGAGCGCGTGTTTACGTACGACGACATGCCGGATGGCGAGCAGGACAGGACGCTGGCGCACTTTGATCTGGGGCCGGACCTGAAGGATGTGGTGCCGGTGATGAAGGAGGTACTGGCGATCAATCCGAAGGTGAAGATTCTGGCGTCACCGTGGACGGCGCCCTCGTGGATGAAGACGAATGGGAGCGCTAAAGGCGGCAGCCTGAAGCCGGAGTTCTATGCGGTGTATGCGGAGTATTTCGTCCGGTATCTCGAAGCGATGCGCGCGCAGGGAATTCCGATCGATGCGCTCACGATACAGAATGAGCCGGAGAACGATAAGAATACGCCGAGCCTGGTGATGACGGCGGCGGAGCAGGCGACGTTCATCAAGAGCGCGCTGGGACCCGCTCTGGCAAGGTCCGGGCTGACGACAAAAATCATCCTGTTCGATCACAACTGCGATCATCCGGAGTATCCGATTGCGGTGCTCGGCGATCCGGAGGCGGCGAAGTATGTGGATGGGACGGGATTCCATTTGTATCTGGGGACGATCGATGCGATGACGAAGGTGCATGAGGCGTTTCCGAAGAAGAACCTTTATTTCAC